>JBLNFH010000089.1:0-3258 GCA_050263475.1 Deltaproteobacteria bacterium | reverse complement strand
GTATACAACGAACCTTCGGGGGAACGTCATGAGACTCTACATGCTGCTGGCCATCCTGTCGGGGGTCATCATCGTGGAAGGAGTCGTCGTGGAGCTTCTCCACGTGCTGGAGAGCCGGGTGACGAACACCGTGTTCACCCACGTGATCGACCTCGGAAGGTACCTCAACCAGTGGATCCTGCCCATGATGGGTTGGGCCGCCGCGGGAGCGGTCCTGATGAAGCTGGGCGAATCGCATCCCCTGGGGGGGCTGCTCACGATTTCCGGATCGGCGGCCTTCTCCGTGTTCCTCGTGATATTCCTGATCTACATCACCTCCGATCTCCCCGTGGAGGCGCTCCCCGCACGCTGAACCTGCGTTCGTTCCGCCTTCCGCCGAACCCGCTATCCCGCCGCCTCCCGTTGAATCGCGTTTGACACCGTCTCCCCATCTTGCGACCATGGGATAATCGCACCCCCCGCAGGTCCCGCGCCGGAGAAGAAGGGAGAGCCCCCCGATGAAGAAAGTCGCTCTCGACCCGAGGAAATGCACCGCCTGCCGGACGTGCGAGGTCCAGTGCTCCATCGCCCATTCCCGTTCCGGCAGCCTGGTTTCCGCCATCTTCGAATCCCCGCCGAGCCTTACCCGCATCCGCGTCTCCTGGACGCCCGGCCTCAACGTCCCCGTCCGGTGCGTCCACTGCGAAAACGCCCCCTGCCTTATCGCCTGCCCCGTGGGCGCGATCGAGGAGGAGGCCGCCACCGGCACGGTACAGGTCCGGCAGGAACGGTGCATCGGGTGCTTCACCTGTCTCCTGGTCTGCCCGTACGGCGCCGTCCGGCTCTCCTTCGACCGGAAGAAGGCGTACAAATGCGACGGCTGCACGGAACGGGTGCGGGAGGGGCTTGCGCCCGCCTGCGCCTCCGGCTGCCCCACCCGGGCACTCGAGTTTCTCGACTTCGACGAGATCGTCTCCGCGAAGATTTCGGAAACCGCCGCGAGGGAAACCGCCGCCCTGGCCAGCGCCGGCACGGGCGCTTCCCGCGGGCGGTCCCCCCTCGAACTCATCCTCACGATGCGGAAGGAGATGTCCCGTGGCTGACACGACGAGAACGGCCGACTACACGAATCCCGGGGACCGGGAGCTCCTCCGCAAGGCGGAGCGGGAGAACCTCCCGCTAGGGGTCGACCGCCTGAAGGCCATGATGCCGCAGTGCGGCTTCGGGGAGCTGGGCAGCTGCTGCGTCCTGTGCTACCTGGGTCCCTGCCGGATCGACCCGTTCGACAACGGCCCGAAACTGGGGGTCTGCGGGGCGAACGCCGACGTCATCGTCGCCCGGAACTTTCTCCGCGCGGCCGTCGGCGGCGCGTCCTCCCATGCCGGGCACGCGCGGGAGCTGGCCCTCCTGCTCCTCGAGGTCGCGGAGGGGAAAGCGCCCGGCTACGGGGTCCGGGACGAGGCGAAGCTGCTCTCGGTCGCCGGGCGGCTCGGCATTCCGACGGAAGGCAGGCCCGTCCCGTCCGTCGCCGGCGACGTCGCGCGAAAGGCGATCGAGGACTTCGGCCGCCAGGACGGCAGGCCGATGAACTGGATCCGCGGTCGATCCTCGCAAAAGGAATACGACAAGTGGGAGAAGCTCGGCCTCCTCGTCTCCAACCCGCACAACGAGATCGAGACCGCGATGCACCGGACCTCGATGGGAAACGACGCGGATCCGCTGAACCTGTGGGTGGCCACCCTCCGCATGGGGATGGTGGACAACTTCGCGGGGCTCATGCTGGCGACCGACCTCTCCGACATCCTTTTCGGCACTCCCTCCCCGAAAGTGGTCTCCGCCAATTACGCGGTGATCCGGGCCGGCTCCGTCAACCTCGCCTGCCACGGGCATAACCCGATCCTGGCCTCCAAGCTCGTGGAATGGGCGGACAAGATGGAAGCCGAGGCGAAGGAGGCCGGCGCCGACGGCATCAACGTCGTCGGCGTCTGCTGCATCGGCAACGAGCTCGCCATGCGGTCCGGCGCCGCCTACGCCGGCCACCTCGCCCAGGCGGAGCTGTTCCTCGCCACCGGGGCGATCGACGCCATGGTCGTCGACATGCAGTGCATCTGGCCGGGGCTGACGACGATCGCGAAGTGCTACAAGACCCGATTCATCACCACCGTGCCGTTCGTCCGGAACCCGGATGCCATCCATATCGAGTTCCGCACGGAAAACGCCGACGAGCGCGCCAGGGAGATCCTCTCCCACGCCATCGCGGGGTTCCGGGAGAGGACCGCCGCCGGCCAGGCCGTCCACATCCCCCAGGCAAGCTCGAAGATGCTGACGGGGATCTCGGTGGAGGCGCTCGTTTCCGTGCTGTCCGCCGCCAATGCGGCCGATCCGCTGGCGCCCGTGGTCGACGCCATCGCCTCCGGCGACATCCTGGGCGCGGTCGGGATCGTCGGCTGCCCGAACCCGAAGCTGCGCCCCTCCTCGATGACGGAGAGGATGGCCGCGGAGCTTCTCCGGCACAACGTCCTCATCGTCACCACCGGGTGCGTGAACCACATCCTGGCCCAGGCCGGATTCCTCACCCCCGAGGCCACGGAAACCTACGCCGGGGAATCCTTGAGGAAGGTCCTCACGGCGCTGGGGAAGGCCGCGGGGCTGGGCGCCCCGCTGCCGCCGGTCCTGCACATGGGGTCGTGCGTCGACAACTCCCGGATCTACGACCTCCTCGCCGCGCTGGCGGGGAAGATCGGCATCGAGGTCAGCCAGCTGCCGGTGGCCGGTTCCGCCCCCGAGTTCATCACCGAAAAGGCCATCTCCATCGGCAGCTTCTTCCTCGCGGCGGGGATCCTGGTCCACGTGGCGCCGGCGCCCCGGGTCTTCGGGAGCCCGTTCGCGATCGACCTGCTCACCCGGAAGCTCCCGGAGATCAACGGCGGCAAGGCGCTCGTCGAGACCGACCCGGCGAAGGCGGCCGCGGGGATCATCGCGCACCTCCGCGAGAAGCGCCGGGCCCTCGGCCTGGCCTGAAAAAGGGGGCAGAGAGCGGATGGAGCGGGTTCTGATCGTCGGCAACGGGTACGCGGGGCTCGCGGCCGCCCGGGCCCTGGCCCGGGAGGGGCGCTTCGCCGTCACCGTCGCGTCGGCGCAGCGGCACCCCGCCTGCTGCCTCCACCTTCTGCCCGAGGTCGCCGCGGGACGGAAGGCCCCGGCCGAGCTCCACCTGGCGGATCCCGGGGAGTACGCCGCGCTCGGCGTCGCCCTCCGGGGGGGCGCCCGCGTCGACCG
>JBLNFH010000088.1:0-7574 GCA_050263475.1 Deltaproteobacteria bacterium | reverse complement strand
CCAGGAAAAGGCGTTTCTCCATCTGAAGGCCCCGGTCGCGAGGGTCACCGGGTTCGACACGCCGTTTCCGTACGCCCTGGAGAAGCTCTATCTTCCCGATGTGACCCGGACGAGGGATGCGATAGCGGCCGCGCTGTCGTTTTGACGGAAGGTCCCCGGCCTTCCCCGCATGCGGCGCACCGTTGTGCAATAATAGACCGATATCCGTTTCAGTCCAGGTCTTTACTATCCGGATGGGGGGGAATCTGGCGTTGCGGACCGTTTCGGAGATCCCGTTTCATCATGCGGCGGAAAGAGGGCGCAAGGCGGCGCTGGTCGCCGACCGCGGGGAATCGCTTACCTATGCCGAGCTGGACGCGAGGGTGCGCCGGTTCGCGGCGTTCCTGGCGGCGCGGGGGCGCGGCGCGGGAGAGCGGGTGGGGATCCTGCTCCCGAACCTTCCCGAGTTCGTCGTCGCCTATTTCGGGGCGATCGCCGCGGGCGCGGTCGCCGTTCCCGTCAATTACCGCCTCGCGGCCTCGGAGGTCGGCTACATCCTGTCCGACTGCTCCGCCGGCGTCGTGGTGACCACCCTGGAAAAATACGGAAAGATGGCGGGGGAAAGCAAGCGCGGCGGGGTATCCGACTGGCTGCTGGTCGACGGCGATACCGCCGGCGCCCGATCCTTCGACAGCGCGATTTCCCGGGAGCCGCTGCCCGCGCCGGCGCCATGCTCCCCCGACGACGTCGCCTCGCTCCTGTACACTTCGGGAACGACCGGGTTCCCCAAGGGCGCGATGATCACGCACGCCAACATCCTGTTCAACGTGGACTCCTGCCGGGCCACGCTGGGATACCGGGAAGACGACGTCGGGCTTCTCACGTTGCCCCTGTTCCACGTCACGGGGCTCCATTCCCAGCTGGTGGCGCTCCTGGCGTGCGGCGGAACCGTGGTCCTGCAGCGGGAATACGAGACCCGCAGGATGATGGATCTCATCGCCCGCCATCGCGCCACGGCGCTGTTCCTGGTGCCCGCCATCTACAAGCTGCTGACGATCCGGCCGGATCTCCACGAGTTCGACCTTTCCTCGGTCCGCATCGCGGCGTACGGAGGGGCCCCGATGGACCCGGAGACGATACGGGCCCTGAACCGGATCCTCCCCGCCGAGCTCCACAACTGCTACGGCCTGACGGAATGCTCTTCGCTGGGGACCGTCCTGCCTTCCGCGCTGGCGTTGTCCCGGGCGAATTCCGTCGGGTTCCCCGTCCCGGGGATGGAAGCGCAGTTGCGCGGCCCCGAGGGGGAGATCCTCCCCGCGGACCGGGCGGGGGAGCTGTACCTGCGGGGCCCGAACATCGTGAAGGGATATTTCGGGGACCCGGCGAAAACGAAGGCCGCGCTCGGGGACGGATGGCTGCGGACCGGGGACATCGCCCGGATCGACGCCGAGGGGCTCGTCTACATCCTCGACCGGGCCAAGGACATGATCAACCGCGGGGGCGAAAAGGTATACGGGCTGGAGGTGGAAAACGTGCTGTATGCGTTCCCGGGCATGGCGGAAGCCGCCGTCTTCGGCATTCCCCACCCCATCTTCGGCGAGGTCCCGGCCGCGGCCGTCGTCCCGATGCCCGGGGCGGCGCTGGACCCGGAAAAGATCCGGGAGCATTGCCGGTCGCGCCTTGCGGACTACAAGGTACCCGTGGAGGTGCGGATCGTGGGGCAGCTCCCCAGGAACCCGGGGGGGAAAGTGCTCAAGCAGGAACTGAAAGGCATTTGGGCCAAGGGCCCTCGGGAGGAGCCATCATGATGAACGGACGGCAATACGTGGAAAGCTTGAAGACGCGCAGACCGAACGTCTTCTATCTCGGGAAGCGCCTGGAGAACCCCTACGACCATCCGGCGATCGCCCCGCACGTCCGCACGGCGGCGGTCACCTACGATCTGGCGATGGATCCGGCGCACGCGGAGGTCATGACGGCCGTCTCCAACCTCACGGGAGAACGGATCTCGAGGTTCACGCACCTGTTCTGGAGCGTCGACGACCTGATCCGGAAGACCGCCATGCTGCGCCTCGCGGGACAGGAGACGGGGACCTGTTTCCAGCGCTGCGTGGGGCTGGACGCGGCCAACGCCATCTGGTCCGCGACCTGGGAGATCGACCGGGCGAAGGGGACGGCCTACCATGCCCGTTTCCGCGCCTTCCTGGAGCGGATGCAGCGGGAGGACCTGATGTCCGCGGGGGCGATGACCGACGTGAAGGGGGACCGCTCCCTGGCCCCGTGGCAGCAGGCCGACCCCGATCTCTACGTGCGGATCGTCGGGAGAAAGCCCGGGGGGATCGTGATCCGGGGGGCCAAGACGCACATCACCGGCGCCGTCAACTCCCACGAGATCCTGGTGATGCCCACGCTGGGGCTTCCCCCGGAAGGCGCGGACTACGCCGTGACCTGCGCCGTCCCGGTCGATGCGCCGGGCCTGACGATCGTCTTCGGGCGGCAGACGAACGACGAACGGAAGGAAGAGGACGGGCGTTTCGATTACGGGACCCCGTTCGGGGTCGTGGGGGGGGAGAGCACCCTCATCTTCGACGACGTCTTCGTCCCGGACGAGCGGGTGTTCATGGCGGGGGAGGGGGAGTTCGCGGGGATGCTCGTGGACCAGTTCGCCGCCTGGCACCGGGCCAACTACGGGGGATGCAAGGCGGGGAACGCGGACGTCCTGCTGGGCGCCGCATCGCTGCTGGCGGAGGTCCACGGCACGATCAAGAACGCCATGGTGAAGGACAAGCTGACCGAGATCGTCCACCTGGTGGAGACGAACTACGCGGGGGCGATCGGCGCCTGCGCCCTGGCGAAGCAGCTCCCGGCGGGGAACTGGCTGGTCGACCCGCTGCTCGCGAATACGGTCAAGCAGAACGTGACGCGCTTCGTCTACCAGGTGGCGCGGCTGGCCCACGACGTGGGCGGGGGGCTCCTTTCCACGCTCCCCTCGGACGCCGATTTCCAGAACGGGGAGATCGGGAAGTCCCTCACGAAATATTTCGCCGGGAAGCAGGGGTTCTCCACGGACGATAAACGGAAGCTGTGCCGCTACATCGAAAACATGACGTCGGTCGCCACGCTCGTGGAAGCGCTGCACGGGGCCGGGTCCCCCCAGGCGCAGCGGATCGTGATGCTTCGGCAGGCCAACCTGCCCGAGAAGACGAAGCTGGCCAGGAAGGTGATCGGGCTCGGGAAGAAATAGGTTACGGGAGCCGTGCGGGGAAGGCACGGGGTTGCAGGCCATGAACCGGTCGAACGACGAAAAGGGAGGGGAGAGATGACGAGGTTCTCGCGTTACGGGAAAGTGCTGCTGGCGGCAGGAGCGATACTGGCCGTCGTGTCTTCCGACGCGGCGTGGGCGGCGGAAAAGATCGTCATCGGAGCGATGTACCCGATGACGGGCCGCGCCGGGCGGTACGGGATCGACTCCGTGTCCGGGGCGGAGATCGCCATGGAGGAGATCAACGCCAAGGGAGGCGTCAACGGGAGGATGATCGACATCATCTTCAACGACAGCAAGGCGAACCCGGCGTATTCGGTCAAGGTCGCGAAGCGGTACATCAGCGAGGACAAGGTCAACTTCCTGATGGGGGTGGTGAGCAGCGCCGTCGGCCTCGCGGTCACGGAGGTCTCCAAGGAGAACAAGGTCATTTTCGTGGGGACCGACCACGCCTCCACGGCCCTGACGACGGAGAAGTTCCAGCCGTACTATTTCCGCGTCTCGAACAACACGTACCAGTCCGCGGCCGCCGCCGCATTTTACGCGAATGACAAGAAGGAGTGGAAGAAGTACTACGTCATCGGGCCGGACTACGAGTACGGGCACCGGACCTGGGAGGACTTCTGGATGCTCCTCCAGAAGAAGCGCAAGGACGTCCAGCTCCTCGGGCAGGCGTGGCCCAAGCTCTTCGAGCCCGACTACACTCCGTACATCACCGCGATCCTGCGGGCCAAGCCCGATGTCCTCGTCACGACGTTCTGGGGAGGGGACACCGTGGCGTTCATCAAGCAGGCGCTGCCGTACAAGCTGTTCGACAAGATGAAGTTCTACAACTACGACGGGGGAGGCAACTACGAGCTGCTCGAGGCGATGCCCGCGGGCCTGCCCAAGGGGCTGGTCTTAAGCGCGCGCCACCATCTCAACTGGCCGAACACCAAGTTGAACCAGGAGTTCGTGAAGAAGTTCAAGGCCAAGACCGGCCGGTTCCCCTCCTATGCCGCGGAAGGGGCCTACGCCGGGGTCTATTTCATCGCCGAGGGAGTCCGCCAGGCCGGAACGGCCGAGGATCCCGACAAGCTCGTCGCGGTCATGGAGAAGATGAAGATCAAGCTGCCGGAGGACCCGGACGGCTTCACCTCCTACATGCGGCCGATCGACCACCAGATCGTGCAGGTGCAGGCGATCGGGGAGACCGTCCCGAACAAGAGCTACCCCCCGGCGACGATGATGCTGGGAAACTTCAAGATCTACAAGGCCGAGGACATCATTCCCTCCGAGGCGGACATCGTCGCCGCGCGAAAGGCCGTGAAGAAGTAACGCAGCCGCGGACAGGCGCCGGCCTCCCGTTGCCGGGGGGCCGGCGCGATATCGGGAGGAGCAGGGGCGGATCCCAGTGGACATCAACCTCGTGTTCACACAGCTCATCGGCGGGCTGACCTCGTCGATGACCCTGTTCCTGGTGGCCTCCGGGCTCACCCTGATCTTCGGCGTGGTCAACGTGTTCAATTTCGCCCACGGCTCGTTTTACCTCCTGGGCGCCTATTTCGCTTACCAGCTGGTCTCCGTCACGGGGATCGGGTTCTTCGAGGGCGTCCTCCTGGCCTCGCTGTGCACGGGGGGAGCCGGCGCCGTGATGGAGTTCTTCTTCCTGCGGCGCATCTACGGGCGCGGCGGCGAGGAGGGGTTCCAGATCCTGCTCACGTACAGCTTCATCCTGATCATCGACGACGTGGTCAAGATGATCTGGGGAACCGACTACAAGTCGATTACCCGCCCGGAGGTCCTGGACGGCTCCTGGACCATCGGGGACCTGTTCCTTCCGCGGTACGATGCGCTGGTGATCGCCACGGGGCTGCTGGTGGCCCTGGGGATGTGGGGGCTGATCCGGAAGAGCCGGTTCGGCAGGAACCTGCGTGCGATCTCCGCCAACCGGGAGATGGCTTCGAGCCTGGGAGTCAACGTCCCCGTGACCTTGAGCGTCGTGTTCGGGCTGGCGACCGCCCTCGGGGGCTTGAGCGGGGCGCTCTCCGCCCCCGTGCGCACGGTAACGCCGGGCGCGGGGGTCGAGGTGATCATCGGCTCGATGATCGTCGTCGTCATCGGGGGGCTGGGGAACTTCTGGGGGGCGCTCGTGGGGGCGCTGATCATCGGGGAGGTCACCGCCTTCGGGATCCTGTTCCTTCCCCAGTGGGCGATCCTCTTCTCCTATGCCGTGATGGCGCTGGTCCTCGTTTTCCGGCCCCAGGGGCTCTTCATGAAACACGAGGCGGCGAGGTGAGGGCCGCACGCCCGGGGCCGGCCGGCAGCCTCGGCCAGGCGGGGCAGTGGGCGGCGGCGCTGGCGCTGTTCGCGGGCATCCCGCTCGCGGGAAACGAGTTCTTCGTCACGATGGCGAACGAGGTCCTGGTGATGGGGCTGTTCGCCGTCGCCTTCAACCTGCTGTACGGGTTCGCGGGGCTTCTCTCCTTCGGGCAGGCGGCCTATTACGGCGTCGGCGCCTACACCGTCGGCCTGCTCCTCTCGAGGGGGGTCCTGCCGTTCGCGATCGCCCTTCCCGCCGCGGTCGCGGCGGGGGCGGCGCTCGCCCTGCTCCTGGGACCGTTGTGCATCCGCCTGTCCGGGGTCTACTTCACGATGCTGACGCTGGCCTTCGCGGAGATGGTCTGGGGGATCGTGTTCAAGTGGTACGGCTTCACCGGGGGAGACAACGGGATCCAGGGGATCCCCGTGCCGGACCTCCTGCACTCCCCCGTGCGGTACTATTTTTTCACGCTGGCCGTCGTCTTCGCCTCCTTCTGGCTGCTGCGGCGGATCGTGGACTCCCCCTTCGGGGCGGTGCTGCAGTCGATCCGGGAGAACCCGGAGCGCACCGGCTTCCTGGGGATCCATGTCCGCCGGTACGAACTGGCCGCGATGGTCCTCTCCGGCGCCTTCGCGGCGCTCGCCGGCGGGCTGTTCGCGGGGTACCAGCACTCCATCCATCCCGACATGCTCCACTGGACCAAGTCGGGGGAGGTGATCCTGATGAGCATCCTCGGCGGGGTGTCCTCCTTCTTCGGGCCGCTCATGGGGGCGGCGGTCATCCTGTTCATCGAGAACATGATCGGGAAATACACCGAGTTCTGGGAGATCTGGATCGGCGGCATCATGCTCGCCATCGTCATCTTTTTCCCCAAGGGGGTGATCGGGACGCTCGATTCCTGGATCGCGCGCGGAAAGAACCGCCGGAGGACCGCCGATGGAATCCCCGGTTCTTGAGGCGCGGAAGCTGTCGAAGTCGTTCGGCGGCCTGAAGGTCACGAACGACGTGAGCTTCCGCATCCGCAGGGGAGAGCTTTCGGCGATCATCGGCCCCAACGGGGCGGGGAAGACGACGCTGTTCAACCTGGTGACGGGGAAGCTCGCGCCCGACTCGGGAGAGGTCCTGTTCAAGGGAGAGCGGATCGACGGGCTGTCCACCGCCGAGATCGCCCGGAAGGGGATCGGCAGGGCATTTCAGATCACGAGCATCTTCAAGGAGCGCACCGTACTGGAGAATGTCCTGGTGGCGGTTCTCTCGCGAAGGCGGATGACCGGGAGAATGTTCCGGCGCGCCGCCTCCTATTCCGCCGCGGTGGAGGAGGCGATGGAATCCCTGGACCGGCTGTCGCTGTCCGGCAAGGCGCACCAGCGGGCGGGCTCCTTGCCGCACGGGGACCAGAAACGGCTGGACATCGCCGTGGCCCTGTCGCTCCGCCCCGAAGTGGTGATGCTCGACGAGCCGATGGCCGGGATGTCCCCGGAGGAGCGGGCGACCACCGTCGACCTGCTCCGGAAGATCTGGAAGGAGAAGGCGCTCACGCTCCTGTTCATCGAGCATGACATGGATGTCGTCTTCGGGATCTCCGGATGGATCCGCGTCCTGAACCAGGGGGTTCTCATCGCGGAAGGGACGCCGGAAGAGATCTCCCGCAACCGCGAGGTGATCACGGCCTATCTCGGCGAGGAGATCGTGGAATGATCCTCGAGCTCCGGGACGTCCATGCCTTCTACGGGACGAGCCACGTGCTGTTCGGCGTATCGCTGGACGTCCGCGAGGGGGAGGTGGCCTGCCTGATGGGGCGCAACGGCGCGGGGAAAACCACCACCTTCCGCGCCGTCATGGGGCTGACCCCGCCCCGCTCCGGGGACGTCCTGTTCCGGGGGAGGGACATCCGGGGCCTGAAGGTCCACGAGAAGGCGCGCCTGGGGATCGGCTACGTGCCGGAGGACCGGCAGATCTTCCCCGATCTGACCGTCCGGGAGAACCTGGAGATCGGGCGTTCCTCGGGCATCCACGGGAAGGACGGGTGGA
>JBLNFH010000087.1:0-5695 GCA_050263475.1 Deltaproteobacteria bacterium | reverse complement strand
ATCGCCAGCTTTCCCATCGCCATCCTCTACAACTTCTTCGTCGACAGGTTCATTGCGGGCTTCACGGTCGGCGCGGTCAAGGGATAACGCGTGACGGCTTCCCCGTTCCTGATGGCGGGATTCGAGGGGAAGTCGGTGCCCCCCGTGCTGGCCGCCTGGCTGCGCGACGGCACGGTATCCGGCGTCATCCTGTTTTCCCGCAACCTGGAAGGACCCCGCCAGGCGAGGGATCTGTGCCGCGAGATCCGCGCGGCGGCCGGGAAAGGACGCCCCGAGCCGTTGATCGCCATCGACCAGGAGGGGGGCAGGGTCACGAGGCTGAAGGACCTGGCGTTCACGCAGTTTCCCCCGGCGCGGAGCTATTCCTTCCTCTGCTGTCACGCCGAAAGGGCCGCGGAGGCGGCAGGCGCCGTCCTTGCAGCGGAACTGTCGGCGATCGGCATCGACATCAACTTCGCGCCCGTGCTCGACGTCGACAGCAACCCCGTCAACCCGGTGATCGGGGACCGCTCGCTCTCCGGGGACCCGGAGGAGGTCGCGCGCCTCGGGATCGCCTTCCTGCGCGGCACCCTGTCCCGCAACGTCCTCCCCGTCGGCAAGCATTTCCCCGGCCACGGCCACACGGAAACGGATTCCCATAAAGTCCTGCCCATCGTGCGCAGCCCCCGGCGGACGCTGAATGCCCGCGACATCTACCCTTTCCGCCAGGCGATCCTCGCGGGGATCCCCGCCCTGATGACCGCGCACGTCCTCTACCCGGCCCTGGACACGGACTACCCGGCGACGCTTTCCCGGAAGATCCTGACCGGGCTCCTGCGGGGCCGGCTCCGGTTCCGCGGCGCGGTGTTCTCGGACGCCCTGGAGATGAAGGCGATCTCCCTTGATTACGGCGTCGGCGATGCGGCCGTCCTCGCCTTTCAGGCAGGCTGCGACGCGGTGATCGTCAGCCGGGGGGAGATGGAGCAATCGGAGGCGGCGGAAGCACTGGCCCGCTGGGCAAAGGGGGAAGGAAGTAGTAGGGAAGCGGTGCGTCTGTCCCGTCGGAGGATGGACCGGCTTCGCCGGATTCTTTCCCGCCCGGCGGCGCGACGGACGTCTCTCCGGTCGGTGGGGAAGAAGGGACATCGAGCGCTGGCGGAGCTTCTCCTGGAACGGTGGAAAAATAGCGGGCGAACATCCGCGGACGATAGATCATGTAATATTGGAGAACGTTGAGAAAGACCCTCCTGAGATAGAAGCGCGTCTCCCGGTAGGCGATGGATTCGAGGAATAACGCCGGATCCCCCTCCGCCCTGCTCCACCACGTCGCCACAACCCTCTCCCCCGCGTTGTAGGCAGCGACGGCCCGAAGGTAATCTCCCCCGAAATCGCGCATCAGGCGCGACAGGTAGGCGGCCCCGAGAGCGACATTGGTCTGCGGCCGGAGAAGATCCTTCCGCCGGGGCTTTCGGATCTTTTCCTTCCGGGCGACCTCCACGGCCGTGCGGGGCATGAGCTGCATGAGCCCCACCGCTCCCGCGGGTGACAGGGCGTTGACCTGGAACTGGGACTCCTGCCGGATGATGGAGTGCAGCACCAGGGGGTCCACCCCCGATTTTTTACGGTCGCAGTCCCCCACGTAATCGGGAGCCAGCGGAAACTGCAGCCGGTCGATCATCTCCACCGTCGCCGGATCGTTGGGAACGTTCGACGTTTCGCGGATCGCCCCCCGCAGGTCCCCCGCAAGGTAGCGGATGAGACCGGGCGCCCCGCCGTCGGGGAGGCCGACCGCCCTGCGGATGGCCACCCGGTCGATGCCGCCGGCTTCCAGGATGGCGTATTCCGGGATCCCCAGGCGGATCAGCCGCTCCATCCGCCGGACCTTCCAGGCCTCCTCCTTCCCCCAGTCGGCCTTGTGGACCATCCCCCAAAGCCGGTCCTTCTCCTGCGCGCAGGACGCGGTCTCCCCGCTGGATGGGGCATTGAGCATCGCGTACGGGTCCCTCCCCGAGAGCCTGGCGGCGAACATCGCGTAAGGGCCGGCTCCCGGGTCCCTGGAAATGGCGGCCAGCATCTCCGCCGCCTCGTCCCGCCTCCCGGTTTCCAGGAGCGTCCTCGCCTTCCAGTAGAAATGCCTTGCCCGCTCCACGGAAGAGAACCCCGTCCGGGCCCCCTCTTCGAACAGGGCGATCGCTTCCGCGTACCGTTGCCTGCGATAGTGCACGAACGCGTACCGGAAGATCGATTCCTGCCGGATCGCCTCGTCCCGGGCGGTCCGCAGCTTTCCGAAAGCGTCCATCGCCGCCTCGGCGTCTCCCTCGTCCTCCGCGATCCACGCCGCCAGGTACCTGGCGCGCTCCGCGGTGCCGGGGAGGGCGGCTCCCCCTTCGGCGACCGCGGTCAGCGCTGCCCGGGCCTCTTTCAGCCGCCCCGCCTTCCAGTCGACCCTTGCCCGAAGGAAGGCCACCTCGTTGCGGAACGACGGCGGCGCGTCGGATGCGGCGCGATCCAGCAGGGCCGTGGACCCCGCGGTGTCGCCGAGCTTCCGCAGCAGTTCTGCATCCCCCAGGAGGACCGAATAATAATCATCGGACGGGGGGAATCTCCGGAGAGCCTCTGCGTATACCGCCTTCGCGGCCTCGTTTTCCGAGGCGCGCGCCAGACCCTTGGCGAACTTTCCATGAAACGCGATCGGCAGGTTCCACTCCTCCCACCTCCCCTCCTCCCGCCATTGGCGGAGGCGCCCCATGGAAAGGATCCCCGCCTCCTGGGCGGTGTGGGCAACGAAGTTTTCCAGGTGGGCTTCGGCGGCCGCAGGCGTCGGGCCGCCCTCCTCGAGGAGGCGGGCGCCGACATACATCTCTTCCGCCTTGTATCCGTTTCCGTGCACCTTCCCGCGAGAGGCCTCGTAGTAGGCCCCGGCCGCCGGAAGATCGTTGTCGACGGCGGCGGCATAGGCGAGCGCATGCGCAAGGTACGGGATCAGCGGGGATCGCGGGAAGGCCCCCGTGAGGTTGTCCAGAACCGCGGCGGCCTCGAGGCGGCTCCCCTCCCGGGCCAGGCAAAGGCCGGTGAAGTACAGGATATAGTCGCCCAGGTCATAGCCCGCGGTCGCCACGCTCCCCAGCGCCGCCCTCGCCTCCGGGTACCTTTCTTCGGAGAGAAGCGACCACCCCTTGTGGAGCGCCGCATCGGGAGCGGAAAGGGATGCCCCCAGGGAAAACGAAGGCGACAGCAGCAGCAGGCCCCCGACAATCGTATACCTCAAGGCTCTTATCAATCGCGCCGATGTCCTCCGCGAAGATACAATGATAGTATCGCTGTTATGCCGCACCGTGAACAAGGATTGACGGCCTGATGGAAATATCGCTGTCCACCCACCTCTTCGCGTTCCAGGATATCGACGAGTCCATCGCTTCCCTGTACCCCCGTTACGGATTCTCCTCCGCGGAGCTTTGGGCGATGCCCCCCCACTTCCCGTACGGCGACATCGTCGAGGCGGACCGGATCGCCGGCGTGCTCGCCTCGACGGGCGTGGACATCCCGAGCATCCATTCCCCGCTGTACCCCGACGTGCGCACGTACAAGAAGGACCGCTGGTATTCCCTCTCTTCGGAGGATGAGGGGCACCGGCAGGCGTCGGTCTCCGCTTCCGCGCAGGCCGCGAAGTGGCTCTCGCACCACGGAGGGGGAACGATGGTCCTGCATACGAACTTTCCCGCGGAGCAATGGTATCCGCACCGTTGGGCGTCGTTCCTCTCCTCCCTGAACGAGCTCCTCGCGGACGTCCCGGAAAACGTCCGCTTCGCCGTGGAGAACACCCCCCTCCCCTCCGGGCGGGTGGAAGTCATCCTGGACATCGTGGACCGGTACGCCCCCGCGCGGGTGGGCGTCTGCCTGGACCTGGGCCACGCCAACATACAGGAAAACGTGCAGAACGCCATCCGGGCCTCCGGCGGCCGGATGATCCATGTCCACGCCTCCGACAACCACGCCTCCAGGGACGATCACTTCGTGCCGGGGCGCGGGTCGATCGCATGGGAGAAGGCCGTCGCCGCGCTTCGGGACGTCGGCTTCGAGGGTGCCTTTACCGTCGAGCTGCGGGACTACACCCGGGGAGAAGGCGCATTCTACGGAAGCCACGAAGAGATTCTCGCGGAATGCCGCGCCGCGCTGGACCGGCTCCTTGACGGGTGCAGGTGAGGGATGCCTCCCCCGGTGGACGAGCGGGAGATCCGGTCGGGCCTGGCCGCGCTGTTCCGCGTCCCCGTGAGCATCGCCGGGATCGCCGAACTGGCCGGCGACGCTTCCACCCGGCGTTATTTCCGCATCCGCATGGCACCGGGTTCGCCCCTGCCCTCGGTCGTGCTGATGCGCTACCCCGAGGACATTCCCCCCGGCGGGGAGCTCCCGTTCCAGAACGTCCACCGGTATTTGCGCAAGGCCGGAATCCCGGTTCCGGAAATCTACCATGCCGTTCCGGACGCCAAGCTCCTCTTCCTCGAGGACGCGGGGGATACCATGCTGGAGGATGCCGTCCGCGTTTCCGCGGTTGAGGAAGACTACCTGCCCCTTTACGAGCGGTGCGTGGAGACGCTGGTGCGCCTACAGTGGGACGGCACGAAGGCGCTGGACGGAAACGCCATCCCCGCGCGACTGGCGTTCGATGTAAGGAAGTTCGCCGAGGAGATCGACTTCTTTTTCGAGCACGCCGTCCGCGAATACGGGGGCATCCCGCTGTCGGAGGCCGAAGAGCGGGCCATCGAGGACCGGTTCCTGCCGTTCCTGGAAGAGGTGGCGGGACTTCCGCGAGTCCTCTCCCACCGCGATTACCACAGCCGGAACGTCATGGTCCTCGGCGATCCCGGCGACGGCCGGCGGGAGCTGCGGATCCTCGATTTCCAGGATGCCCGGATGGGGACGGTCTACTACGACCTGTGCTCGCTGCTGCGCGACTCCTACGTGACGCTGCAGGAACGGGCGGTCGCGCATCTCTGCTACGTCTACCGGAACGCATCGCCCGCCGGGCTCAAGGCGGCATGGGGGGACCCGGCGGCGTTCGACCGGCGCCTCGACGCCGCCTCCCTGCAGCGGAACGTGAAGGCGATCGGGACGTTCGGCAACCAGATCCGCAACCGGGGGAAGACGTTCTACAAGCGGTTCATCCCGCCCACGGTGGGGCACCTTGCGGCCAATTTCGACCGGAACCCGCGGATGCGGATGCTGTCGATGAAGCTGCGCCCCATCCTCTCGGCGCTGGCGGCCAAGGCCTCGGAGGAAGATTCGCGGTGAAGGGGATGATCCTGGCGGCGGGACTCGGCACGCGACTGCGCCCCCTGTCCTACGAGCTGCCGAAGCCGATCGTCCCGGTCCTCGGGCGCCCCTTGTGCTCCTACAACATGGAATTTCTTGTCGGCGCGGGGATCACGGCGTTCGTCCTGAATCTCCACCGGCAGCCCAAGCTCATCCAGCAGCAGGTGAACGGCTGGGCGGGGAAGAAGATCGGCGTGGGATACACGGTCGAGCCGGAGATCCTGGGAACCGGCGGAGGGATCTGGAACGCCAGGGAGCATCTCTCGGGCGGGACCTTCGTCACCGCGAACTCGGACACCATCGTACGGTTTCCCTTCGGGCCCGCCCTCTCCTTCCATCGGGAGAAGCGGGCGCTGGCGACGCTGGTCCTCTTCCACGACCCGGAGAAGCGGTACACGCCCGT
>JBLNFH010000086.1:0-4979 GCA_050263475.1 Deltaproteobacteria bacterium | reverse complement strand
CGCCTCCATCGCGGCGGAGGAGAATTCCGGGAGCGCCGAGAACGCATCGGCGATTTCCTCGAGCACCGGCGCGATCTCGGGGGTGAGGAACTTCGCGGCGGCCTTGGGATCGGTCTCCTTCTCCCGGAAATAGTAGACCGCGGCGTCGGCCATTTCCACCAGGGTCCGCGCCCGTTCCTGCAAGGTCTGCACGACGCGGGTGAGCCGCGGGGAAGGGGCGGCATCGATCCCACGCGTCTTCAGGAAGGGGAGGAGGAGGTGCGACAGCTGTTCCGGATCGGCTTCCTTTATGTAATGGGCGTTCAGATGCAGCAGCTTGCTGATATCGAACCGGCTGGGGGAAAGGTTCACGTGCTCCAGGGAAAAAAGCCCCTGGAGTTCCTCGAGGGAAAAGATCTCCTGGTCCCCATGCCCCCAGCCCATCCGGGCAAGGTAATTGACGACCGCCTCGGGAAGATACCCCATGTCCCGGTATTTCATGACGGAGGTCTCCGCGTCCC
This sequence comes from Deltaproteobacteria bacterium, assembly GCA_050263475.1. GTDB lineage: Bacteria > Desulfobacterota > Deferrimicrobia > Deferrimicrobiales > Deferrimicrobiaceae > FEB-35. The sequence continues at coordinate 4,479 of JBLNFH010000086.1, read as the reverse complement.
GCTTCGACATCTTTCCGCCTTCCATGCCGTGGATCAGCGGGAAGTGGCCGAAACGGGGAGGCGGGTACCCGAGGGCCTCGTAGATCAGGAGCTGTTTCGGGGTGTTGTTCAGGTGGTCGTCCCCGCGCAGGACGTGGGTGATTCCCATGGCGGCGTCGTCCACCACCACGACGAAATTGTACGTCGGCGTCCCCTCGGAGCGGAGGAGGACCAGGTCGTCCAGTTCGCCGTTCTCGAAGGTGACGTCCCCTCGAAGCAGGTCCCGGACCACCGTCTGCCCCTCGGCCGGGGTCTTGAAGCGTACGACGCAGGGTTTACCCTCAGCGGCTTCGGGCGGCAGGTTCCGGCACCGGCCGTCGTACCGGGGCTTCTCCTTGCGGGCCTTCATTTCCTCCCTTCGGCGGTCCAGTTCCTCGGGGGTGCAGATGCACCGGTAGGCCTTCCCGCATGCCAGGAGCCGCTCGGCCTCCCGCCGGTAGAGATCCATGCGTTCGGTCTGGTAGAAGGGGCCTTCGTCCCAGGAGAGCCCGAGCCAGTTCATGCTGTCGAGGATCGCCTGTACGAACTCCTGGGTCGACCGCTCGCGGTCGGTGTCCTCGATGCGCAGGATGAACTTGCCCCCGTATCTCCGGGCGTAGAGCCAGTTGAAGAGGGCGGTCCGCGCCCCTCCGATGTGAAGCTCCCCGGTGGGGCTGGGGGCAAAACGCGTCGCTACGGGTGGCATTTCCGCCTCGTTCCGGGATGGCGACAGATTCTGCGGGATTCCTGCGATGTTACAGGACGGCCAGCCCCGCGTATCCGACGACCTGGCCGTAATCCCCGCTGACCTCGCCGGAAGTCGCATATTTTATCAGACGGGCTTCGCGGGCGCCAAGGGAAAGGGCGGCGAACAGCATGATGGTCGCGGGGATCACGCCGCACATGGTGATACGCTCCGACCGGACGGTCCGGTAGAGGCCTTCGGGGTCGAGCGCCAGGATCCGCGATATCGCTTTCTCGTCCTTTTTCCGGGCGACCGCATCCGTTTCGTAATGGGACATGTCCGAGCTGGCGATCATCAGGGGGGGTGAGGGGTCGACTCGGATGACGTCCGCGACCGCCTCCCCCAGCGCCCGGCAATCCGCGAGGGAGAGTTGACCGAGGGCGATCGGGACGAACCGGAAATCCTTGCGGAACCTTCTTAGGAACGGGAGCTGCACCTCGAGGGAATGCTCCCGGCTGTGCGCGGATGGGTCCTCGGACAGGATCGGGGAAGCTGCAAGGAGACTGGAGGCCAGCTTCTCCTCGATCGGGACGTCCCCCCAAGGCATCGTCCACGCTCCTTGAGCCATGAGGGCCGCATCCGCCCCCAACCCCGTGTGATTGGGGCAGAATATGACCAGGCGGTCGGGGATCTCCACCGAGGAGTACACTTCCCCCGCAACGGTGCCGGAGTAAACGTAACCTGCGTGGGGAACGACGATCCCCCTGGCGGGGATCTTTCCCCGGGTCTCCCAAGTCAGGCGCCGGATCTCCCGGTCCAGATCCTTGGCCGTTCCGGGATAGAATTGGCCTGCGACTGCGGGAAGCCGTATCATGCCGACATGTTACCATAATCGGGAATCTTCGCGATTGACAGTCGCCGGAGGGTTATCTATAGTATCCCTTTCAATTTTCGGGGAAGTTTGTCCTTTGTATATAAAGATATCCGAGATTCCCCGCGAGGGGCTCGACGTCGTCGCAAGCCGGGGGAAGGCCTGGGTCCCCCGGGTCCTGGAAGGCATGGACCCGTACCCGCTGAGTTCCTGCAGGCTGACCTCGGCCGAACTGGCGCTGTCCGTCGAGGGACGGAATCTCTTCGCCAGCGGGTCGTTTGCCGCCGTGGGGGAGGCGTGCTGCGACCGTTGCACCGAGGTGTTCACGGTCACGCTGGACAAGGAGTTTACCACGATCCTCGTCCCCCGCGACAAGGGGCCTTCGGGGGCAACCAACGTGGAACTGCACGGGGACGACCTCGACATCGGCTTCTACGACGGCGCGGGGATCGAGGTGACCGACCTTTTCTGGGAGCAGGTGGCGCTGGCCTTGCCGGTCAAGCTCCTGTGCTCGGAGGAATGCCGGGGGGTCTGCCCGACGTGCGGCGCCAACCGCAACCGGGGCGAATGCGCGTGCCCCGATGCGCAACCCGACCGGCCGTTCGACATTTTGATGAACCTGAAGAAAAAAAAGGAGTAAAGGATGCCGAATCCGAAACGACGGGGATCGAAGTGCCGCAGGGACAAGCGGCGGACCCACAAGAAGCTCGCCAACCCCGCCCGGAGCACCTGCCCGCAGTGCAAGCAGGTCAAGCGGCCCCATGCCGTGTGCCCGACATGCGGGACCTATAAGGGCCGGGAAGTCATTGCCCAGGATTGACGGTCGTTAAACCCTTCCTCCGATGAAAATTGCAGTCGACGCGATGGGGGGGGATCACGCCCCGCGTGAGGTGGTCCTCGGGGCGGTGCAGGCGGCGCAGGAGATGGATCTCCCCATAATCCTGGTGGGGCGCGAAGAGCTGCTTCGCGACGAGCTGCGCTCCCTGGGGGCGGAGGGGAGGGGGATCGAGGTGGCGCACGCCTCCGAAGTCGTGGAGATGTGCGAGGTGCCGGGCGTAGCCATCCGGAAGAAGAAGCATTCATCGATCCGCGTGGGATTGAACCTGGTCGCCGAGGGGCATGCCTCCGCCTTCGTGAGCGCGGGGAACTCGGGGGCGGTGATGGCGGGGGCGCTGTATATCCTGCGGAAGATCCGCGGGATCGACCGGCCCGCGATCACGGCGACGATCCCCACCCCGTCGGGACCGATCGTCCTGATCGATGCGGGGGCGAACGTCGGCTGCAAGCCCGCCCACCTCCTGCAGTTCGGCTTCATGGGGGATGCCTACGCCAAAAAGGTCCTGGGGGTCGCCCACCCCCGGATCGGCCTGGTGAGCATCGGCGAGGAGGAGTCGAAAGGGACGGACCTGACCCGGGAGACGGGATTGCTCTTCCGCCGGACGGGGCTGAACTTCGTGGGGAACGTCGAGGGGCGCGACTTTTTCACCGGCAAGGCGGACGTCTTCGTCTGCGACGGTTTCGTGGGGAACGTCGCGCTGAAGACGATGGAGGGGATGGCCTCGGCCCTGGGGCAATTCCTGAAGAACGAGATCGAAAAGTCCGTCATGGCGAAGCTGGGGGTCCTGTTCGCGGGCGGGGCGATCCGCCAGGTGAAGAAACGGCTGGATTACACGGAGTACGGGGGGGCCCCCCTTCTGGGGGTGAAAGGCGGGGTGATGATCTGCCACGGCGCATCCGGCGCGAAGGCGATGAAGAACGCGATCCGTTCCGCCGGAACGATCAGCCGGTGCGGCGTCGAGGAGGAGATCGCCGCCCTGGTCACGCGGGGCGGATACGAACGGGATGAGAACGCTGCCGCGGAATAGCGCGGGATTCCGAGGGACAGGGGGGGAGACAAGGTGGGATCCAAGATCATCGGCGTGGGAATGTACGCCCCGTCGAAACAGCTGACCAACGACGACCTCGAAAAGCTGGTCGAAACGAACGACGCGTGGATTTCCACGCGGACGGGGATCAAGTCCCGGCACATCGCGGAGCCGGGGACGCCGAACTCCGACATGTGCCTGGAGGCGGCCCGGCGGGCGCTGGCCGACGCCGGCGTGGCGGCGGGGGAGCTCGACTTCATCCTGGTGGGCACGTGCACGCCCGACATGCCGCTGCCGTCCACGGCCTGCTTTCTCCAGATGAAGCTGGGCGCCGGACGGGCCTTCGCGCTGGACCTGAACGCGGCATGCTCCGGCTTCCTCTATTCCCTTACGGTGGGGGACGCCCTGATCCGGGCGGGCCGCGGGAAAAAGGGGCTGGTCGTGGGATCCGAAATCCTGTCCTCGATCACGGACTACACCGACCGCTCCACCTGCATCCTCTTCGGGGACGGCTCGGGGGCGGCGGTGCTCTCCGAATGCGGCGACGGCGAAGGCGTCTTGAGCTGCCACCTGCACTCGGACGGCAGCTTGTGGGAGCTGATCTACTGCCCGGGAGGGGGAACCGTCCATCCCTTCCACCCGGAGACGACGAAGGTCCGTACGAACTTCATCCGGATGGCGGGCAACGAGGTCTTCAAGCACGCCGTGACCCGGATGGCCGAGGTGTGCCAGGATGCGCTCGCGAAAAACGGGGCGACCGTGGACGAGGTGGACCTCTTCATTCCCCACCAGGCGAACCTACGGATCATGAAGGCGGTGGGGAAGCGCCTGGGGATTCCCGAAGAGAAGGTGTTCGTGAACGTGGACCGGTTCGGCAACACCTCCTCGGCCTCCATCCCGATCGCGCTCGCGGAGGCGCGGGAGAAGGGGCGGTACGCGAAGGGCGATCTTCTTCTGCTGGCGGCGTTCGGCGGCGGGCTCACCTGGGGCTCCGCGCTGATGCGGATGTAGGGGAGCGGGGATGGGGATCGGCCTGCTGT
>JBLNFH010000085.1:0-4899 GCA_050263475.1 Deltaproteobacteria bacterium | reverse complement strand
GGAGACGCTTGCGGTCGCCGAGGACTTCAAGGCCCGTTCGCGCGTCCCCCAGTACGTGTTCGACGTCCTACGCGCGATGCCGCGCGACACCCACCCGATGACCATGTTCTCATCCGCCATCCTCGCGATGCAGCGGGAATCCCTCTTCGCGAAGCGGTACGCCGAAGGGATGAAGAAGACGGACTATTGGGACCCGATGTACGAGGACTCCACGAACCTGATGGCGAAGCTTCCGGCGATCGCGGCCTACATCTACCGGATGAAGTACAAGAGCGACACGCCGATCGCCCCGAATCCCAACCTGGACCTGGGCGGCAACTTCGCCCACATGATGGGGATCGCCAAGCCTTACGACGACGTCGCCCGGATGTACTTCATCCTCCATTCCGACCACGAGTCCGGCAACGTCTCCGCCCATACTACGCATCTCGTGGCCTCGGCCCTCTCCGACGCCTACTACGCCCTGTCGGCCGGCATCAACGGGCTGGCGGGCCCCCTCCACGGACTGGCGAACCAGGAAGTGCTGGGGTGGTGCCAGGACGTGTTCAAGAAGCTGGGAGGCAAGCTCCCGACCGAGGAGGAGCTCAAGAAGTTCCTGTGGGACACCCTGAACAGCGGCCAGGTCATCCCCGGCTACGGCCATGCGGTCCTCCGCAAGACCGACCCGCGCTACACCTCGCAGATGGAGTTCTGCCTGAAGCACCTGCCGGACTACCCGCTGTTCAAGCTGGTCAACATGATCTACAAGGTGGCCCCGGACATCCTCAGGGAGCACGGGAAGGCGAAGAACCCGTGGCCGAACGTCGACGCGCAGTCCGGCGTCATCCAGTGGTACTACGGCCTCGTCGAGTACGACTTCTACACCGTGCTCTTCGGCGTGGGCCGCGCCCTCGGCGTACTCGCGAACATCACGTGGGACCGCGCACTGGGCTACGCGATCGAGCGTCCCAAGTCCGTCACGACCGCCATGCTGGAGAAGTGGGCGGCCGAGGGGGGCAGGAAGCTCGGCTGATCGCGTAATCGTTCACGGGTAAGGAAAGGAATGAAAAAGGGGCGCCGAAAGGCGCCCCTTCATTTTTTCATCCTGCTTCCCCAGAACCTTTCGGGCGGGGGAGGTGTCCGATTCCCCGGGGGGTCAGTTCCTTTCCGGCTCGCAGCCGCTGCAGGCCCCCAGGATGTGCAGCTCCATGGAGTTGACCGAGGAGATGGAGTAGGCGCTGTCCCATTGGAGGTTCTGCAGGCAATCCGGCAGCGGGATGTCCCGCACGGATTGGCAGCGGGTGCAGTGGAAATGGGCGTGAGGCGGGCAATTGCACTCGAACCGGGAGGACGCCTCCGCGTTCGAGTGGATCTCCTGGACGTTGCCCTGCTCGCGCAGGAAGTTGAGGTTCCGGTAGACCGTCCCCAGGCTGATGTTGGGGAGGACCTTCCGGGCTTCCCGGTAGATCATGTCGGCGGTCGGATGTGCGGATTCGTTTCTACGGAGGATTTCAAGGATTACGGCGCGCTGTCGGGTGTTGCGCGATTTTTTCAATCCCGGCCTCCCCTTTTCTCTTTCAGGAAGGTATCCTATTTTTCCATGGAGGAAATGTCAAGGACGTTGAACCGGGGGGGGATTTCCTATATATAGGGGAGTTATTATCTGTGGGGAGGTTTGCGATCTGATGCCATATTTCGGAATGCCGGTGACGGTCGTTCCGGCGGCTGCGGGAATCCTGGACACCCGGGTGTTCCAGCACGTCCTGCTCGCCGGCCCGATCGTGAAGTTCGTTCTCCTTCTGCTGATCGTCTTCTCCGTCGTCTCCTGGGCGATCATCATCATGAAGTTCAGGCTGTTCAAGGGAATCGAAAGGCACCAGTCCCAGTTCGCCAAATCCTTCGCGGAAGGGAAAAGCCTCTCCAACCTGTTCGACCTCGCGGAGAAGTCGGCGCGCACCCCGATGACCGAGGTCTTCCGGACGGGATACCTGGAGCTGACGCGGATCCAGCGCGGCCGCGCAGCGGAACCCGCCGGCGTGGGAGCGCGCACCGGCGCGTTTCCGATGGAAAACGTCGAACGTGCGATGCGGAAGGCCGCCAACGAGGAGACCTCCACCATGGAGACCTACCTTCCCTTCCTCGCCACCACCGGAAGCGCGACGCCGTTCATCGGATTGTTCGGGACCGTCTGGGGGATCATGAACGCCTTCTCGGGGATCGCCGCCTCGGGGAGCGCGACGCTGGCCACGGTGGCCCCCGGCATCGCGGAGGCGCTGGTCGCGACGGCCGCGGGGCTGGCGGCGGCGATCCCGTCGGTCATGGCCTACAACTATTTCCTGAACCGGGTCCGGGCGATCTCGACCCGGATCGACAGCTTCACCATCGAGTTTCTCAATTTCCTCGAGCGCAACATCGACAAGGTATAGCGCGATGGCCTTTACCGGAAGAAGAAGCGGCGACCGGCGGATGATGGCAGAGATCAACGTCACGCCCCTCGTGGACGTGATGCTGGTCCTCCTCATCATCTTCATGGTGACCGCGCCGATGCTGACGCAGGGGGTCGACGTGAACCTCCCGCAGGCCAATGCCAAGGCGATGCGCGCCGAGGAGGAGCGCCTGGTGATCACCGTGGACATGCACAGCCGGATTTTCATCGGGAAGCAGCCGGTGGAGTTCAACCGCCTCAATACCACCCTGGCCGCCATCGTGGCGCGGCGCACGGACCGGCAGGTCTACTTCCGCGCCGACCGGGCGGTGCCCTACGGGTTCGTGGTGAAGGTCATCGCCGAGGTCCGCAACGCCGGGGTCGAGAAGCTGGGGATGGTCACCGAGCCGCTCGAGCGGTAGACGGTGACCGCCGCCGCCTCCCTGGCCATGGAGCCGAGGGACCCTCTCTTCCGGAAGATGGTGGCCTTTTCCGCCGCCCTCCATGTCGTAATGTTTTTCGTCTGCGCCGCCTGGGTGTCCCTTCGCGTTCCTCCCGCCCGCATTTCCCCGGTAGCCGTCGTCGACCTGGTCGGCGGCGGGCAATTCGCCCCCGCCCCTCCCGCGGCGGCGCCGGCACCTGCTCCCCCCGCGGCGCAGGTACGGGGGAAAGCGCCCGCATCCCGGTCCCGGGACCGGGCCGAGCGCCCTCCCGCGGCGGCGAAGAAGGAACGGGCGCAGGCCCCGCGGAATGCAAAGGCACGGGAGGTTCCCTCCTCGGCGGAAAGGGAGTTCACCGAAAAGATCCGGCAGATGCGGGAGGAGCGCGCGACGGGCGCGAAGGTCCGGCAGGCGGTGGAGGAGCTCCAGCGGGAGAAGGCGATCCGGAGCGCGGTGCGGGGGATCGGGGAGCGCGTAGCCCACCGCGTCGACCTTTCCGGCGTGCGGACGCCGCCGAAGGGGGCTTCGCGTCCCGGCGCGGCGGGCATGCCGGGCGCATCCGGAACCGCCCGGGTGCCGCCCGAGATCCTGGCCTATGCCCGCCTGCTCGACGAAAAGGTCCGGGCGAACTGGACCGTCCCGGAGCTGGCGCAGAAGGAAGCGGGGAAGCTGATGGTCCAGATGCGGATCACCATCGAGAAGGACGGCAGGGTCTCCAACGTACGGCTGGAGAAGGTCTCCGGCAACACGTATTTCGACGATTCCGTGCGGCGCGCCATCAAGAAGGCGAGCCCGCTTCCGGTGCCGCCCGAACAGCTCCGCGGCGGGGAGGATTACTACGAGGTCGGTTTCCGTTTTTACGGAGGGGGGGAAAATTCGTGAAACGCGCATGCCTGCCGCTGCTGCTCGCCCTGGCGGTCGTCCTGGCCCCGAGGGCGGGCGGAGCCATCCTGTACATCGATATCAACGCTCCCGGCGGGAGACGGATGCCGGTCGCGCTGCCGGACCTGGTAACGGTTTCGGGCGATCCGTCGCTCTCCGCCGCGATCCCGAAGGTGATCGCGGACGACCTGCGGATGACCGCCCTCTTCGAGGTCCTGTCCCCAGCCTCCTACCTCGAAAGGGTCCTCCCGGCCCACTTCGCCGGGAAGCCGCTGTCCTTTCCCGACTGGAAGATGATCGGCGCGGAGGCGGTGGTCATCGGGAAAACGGAGGCCCGCGGGAACCAGGTCGCCGTGGAGATGCGGCTGTACGATTCGACCCTGGGGAACCTGATGGCGGGGAAACGTTTCGTCGGGCCGGCCAATAGCTACCGCACGATCGCCCACCGGTTCGCCAACGAGATCCTCTATGCCTTCACCGGCGTCCGGGGGATCTTCGACACGGAGATCGCCTTCTCCGCAACGCCGCGGGGCGGAAGGGGCAAGGAGATCTATATCGTCGGCCTCGACGGGCAGGAGGTCCGCAAGGTCACGGACAACCGGAGCTTCAACCTGTTCCCGCGCTGGTCCCCGGACGGGAACCTGCTCGCCTTTACCTCCTTCAAGACCGGCGTTCCCGCGATCTACGTGCGCAACCTGCAGGCCGGCACGGACCGCCCGGTGGTGAGGTTCGGCAACACGAAAATCCCGGGGAGCTTCGTCCCGGCGGGCAACGCCCTCTTCGTTTCGGTCAGCACGGGGGGAAACTCCGAGATCTATCGCGTGCGCATCGACGGTTCCCACCCCGAAAAAATCATGGGCGGGTGGGGAATCCTGGTATCCCCCTCGGCTTCCCCGGACGGGAAAAAAATCGCCTTCGTCTCCAACCGGGGAGGCGCGCCGCAGGTATACGTCAGGGACCTTGCAGGCGGAAAGGACGTGCGGATTTCGCATGCGGGGGGATACTCCACCTCGCCCTCCTGGTCCCCCGCCGGCGACCGGATCGCCTTCACGTCCCAGTCCGGGGGAAGGTTTTCGATCTACACCGTGAAACCGGACGGATCCGACCAGCAGCTCCTGGCTTCCGCGGACGGCGACTGCACCGACCCGTCCTTTTCCCCCGACGGGCGGTACG
>JBLNFH010000084.1:0-6087 GCA_050263475.1 Deltaproteobacteria bacterium | reverse complement strand
GCTTGCGGCGATGGCGCGGGCGAGCGTCGTTTTCCCCGTTCCCGGGAGGTCTTCCAAAAGGACGTGACCGCCGGCAAGGAAGGAGGAGAGCGCCAGCTCCACGGCCTCCCTCTTCCCCAGAAGAACCGATTCGACGTTTTCCCGCAGGCGGTGGATCGCCGATAGGGCTTCCCCGATCTCCATATTCCTATTATCGCCGAATGGAATTCCGATCTTCGGGATTTTTTGGAACGGATGTTGAATGCCCGCCCGTATCCCCTTCAGGGAGGGACCATGCCCAGACTCCCCGGCCGGAACGGAAGGCCGCTCGAAACCTGCGAGGAGGCGGACCTGTTCCGAGCCGCCTTCCCCGGAGATTGCGATCGGATGCGAAGCGTCGCGCGCGGCGATGAACCGGCGGACGCGGCGCTGCGGAAGCGGTGGGAGGCGACGGTCGAGATCGTCCGGCGGGCGCTGTCGGCGCCCCTGTCCCGCCCGGAGCCGTACCGCTCGGCGTCCGACGTGTTCGAACGGTATCGCTACCTCCTCTCCGACTACGCGGTCGAGGTGTTTCTCGTCGTCCTGCTGGACGTCAAGAACCGCCGGATGCAGGACGTCCGCGTCTCGACGGGAATCCTCAACGGCAGCCTCATCCACCCCCGGGAGGTGTTCGCCCCCGCGGTACGGGAACGGGCGGCCTCGGTGCTCCTCCTCCACAACCACCCCAGCGGCGACCCGGCGCCGAGCCCCGAGGACCGGGAGATCACGAAGCGTCTTCGTTCCGCCGGCGGAATCGTGGGGATCACGGTTCTCGATCATGTCATAATAGGCGACGGTTCCTTTTACAGCTTCCGGGAGGAAGCGGACTGGTGATCACGGGCGCACTCAAGTCAATCGCCATTCTGGGCCACACCTTTTTCGCCTCGCTGACCATCTTCCTGTGCGGGGCGGTCGCGCGCTCGGAGCGCGCCGCCGCCAGGTTGATGTCGTGGTGGGGGAGGGGGTTCATCCTTCTCGGGGGATGGCGGGTGCGGGTGGAGGGCGCGGAGCGCCTCCCGGCAGGGGGGGCCATACTCGTATCGAACCACCAGAGCCTGGTGGACATTCCGCTGTTTCTCGCCGCGTTCCCGAGGGAGATCAAGTTCCTTGCGAAGCGGGAACTGGAGGAAATCCCGATGTTCGGCAAGGCCATGGAGTACGCGGGAAACCTGTTCATCGACCGGGACGATCCCCGCGACGCGGTCCGCCTGATGAAAGAGGCGGTCCGGCGGATCGGCAAGGGGCAGGTCGTGGTGATCTTTCCCGAGGGGACCCGCAGCGCGGACGGCGAGATCGGGGAGTTCAAGTCCGGTGCTTTCTATATCGCCCAGAAGGCGGGCGTCTCCGTCCTGCCGGTCTACATCGACGGCGGCCGCCTTGCCCTGCCCAAGGGGTCCCTCCTTTTCCGGCCGGCCGAGATGACCGTGCGCGTCCTGGAGCCCATCACACCGGCTTCCGGCGCCTTTTCCTCCAAGCAGGAAATCGCGTTGGAGGCGAGGCGCAGGATCCTGGCCGCCCGTTCGGAGGAGGCGGAAAGGCGGTCGCGGGCCGTATTGTGATACCTTTGAGTTTTCATCGTCCTGCGAGGTGAAGATGCCGCTTCGGGTGGTGCCGCTGGGGGGGGTCGGCGAGATCGGGCTGAACTCCATGCTGTTCGACGACGGGGAGTCGGCCCTCCTGATCGACGCGGGGCTGATGTTCCCCGACGACACGATGCTGGGCGTCGACTACGTCATCCCGGATTTCGGCGTCCTGCGGGAGACCGCGGGCCGCCTGAAGGGCCTCCTGCTCACCCACGGGCACGAAGACCACATCGGCGCGGTTTCGTTCCTGCTGAAGGAATTCGACGTCCCGGTCCATGGGACCCCGCTGACGCTCGGCCTTCTGCGTCACCGCCTCGAGGAGTACGGCCTGGACGGCGCGGCGCGTCTTGTCACCATCGGCAGGTCCGAGCGGTTCCGCATCGGGAGCTTCGACATCGAATCCTTTCCCGTCTGCCACAGCATCCCCGACGGCGTGGGATACATCCTGCGCTGCGGGGAAGGCGTCTTCGTCCATACCGGGGATTTCAAGATCGACCCCCGCCCCCCCGACGGCGTCCCGACCGCGATCCCCCGCCTGGCGCGCCTGGCTTCCGAGGAACCGGTCACGGCGCTGTTCTCCGACTCCACCAACGTGGAAAAGGAAGGGCACAGCCTTCGGGAGGTGTTCGTGGAGGAGGCGTTGTCCGAGATCTTCGCGGAGGCGAAGGGGAGGGTCATCGTCGCGATGTTCTCCTCGAACATCCACCGGATCCAGGGGGTGCTCTCGGCCGCCTCCCGCCACGGCCGCCGGGTGGCGCTGTGCGGGAAGAGCATGGTCCGCAACGTGGCGACCGCCCTGGAGCTGGGCTGCATGACGCTGCCGCGTCCCGACATCCTGCTTCCCATCGAGGAAGCGGAGACGCCCGCCGGCCGGGGAGTCGCCGTGCTGACGACGGGAAGCCAGGGGGAGCCCCATTCGGCGCTGACGCTCATGGCGCTGGGCGAGCACAAGCACGTCCGGGTCCGGGAAGGGGACATCGTGGTCCTCTCCTCCAAGTTCATCCCCGGGAACGAGCGGGCGATCGCCAGCGTGATCAATCACCTGTACCTGGCCGGCGCGGAGGTGCTGCACGAAAAGATCTCCGAGGTCCACGTCTCGGGCCATGCCAGCAGGGATGAGCTGAAGCTCATGATCGACACGGTGCGCCCGGGATACTTCATCCCCATCCACGGCGACCCGCGCTTTCTCTTCCGTCACAGGAACCTGGCGAGGGAGTGGGGCGTGCCCCGCCCCGAGGTGGCCTTGAACGGGGACATCCTGGAATTTTCCGGGGGCGAGCTCTCCCGCCCGGGCAAGCTGGCCGTGGGCCGCTTCTTCGTCGACGGGAAAGGGGTGGCCGACGTGGAGAGCTTCGTCCTCAAGGACCGGTACCAGCTTTCCCAGGTGGGGATGGTCATGGTGGTGCTGGCGCTCTCTTCGACGACGGGGGAGATCCTGTACGGGCCGGACATCATGACGCGGGGCGTCGTCACGGAGAACGGTTCGGAGGCGAGCGTCGAGGAGGCGAGGGGGATCGTGCTGAAGACGTGGGAGGACAGCGGCGTCGAGTCGAGAAAGGACCTGACGGAGATCCAGACCGAGATCCGGAAGGCGCTGCGCCGCTACTTCAACAAGCGCCTCGAGCGCAAGCCCGTGATCCTCCCCGTGGTGATGGAGCTCTAGGATGGGGGAGAAGATCCGCAGGGACGCCCTCGCGATCCTGTTCCTGACCATCGGGGTCTTCCTCGCGGTGGCGCTGATCTCGTTCCACCAGGTCGACCCCTCCCTTTCCGCCTGGAGCTCGGGGGCGGGGGGGGTCCACAACTGGGGGGGATGGGTGGGCGCGATCCTCTCCGACCTGCTGCTGCAGCTGTTCGGGATCGGCGCCATCGGGTTTCCCGCCCTGTGCCTGGCGCTTGCCTACTGGACCTTCCGCGGGGAGGGGATTTCGGGTAAATGGGGCCGGGCCGCGGGGGGACTGATCGCCGTCTGCTGCCTGCTTGGCGTGCTGAGCTTCTTCACCGGGCACATCCGGATCCTCGACCAGGATCTCTTCCTGCCGGGAATCGTGGGATACCTGCTGGGAGCCAATTTCTTCGGGAAGCTGCTGAATCCCGTGGGGGGCCTGCTGTGCCTCTCCGCGCTCCTGCTTCTGTCCCTCATGCTGTTCACGGGGCTCCCGCTGTCCGGCATGCCGTCCCTCTGGCGGAGGAAGAAGAGCCCCGAAGAGGTTCGCGCCATGGTCAAGGAGAAGCTCTCCCCGAAGGAGGAGTGGGAGCCTTCCGAGCCGAAGGCGGACCCCCGGCGGGAAACGCCACCCCCTCCCCCGCGCATCGTGGCGCCGCCGCCGGCCCCTCCGGAGCCCGCGCAATCCGCCAGGGCCACCGCAAAGGAGTTCGTGCTCCCGCCGCTGGAGCTGCTCGAGCCCCCGGGTGCGGGGGGGAACGGAACGGACGAGGAGGCGCTTCACCGGAACGCGGAAACCCTGATCGAAAAGCTTTCCCAGTACGGCATCGACGGCTCGATCACGGAAATCCGGACCGGCCCCCTGGTCACCACCTACGAGTTCCGGCCGGCCCCGGGGATCAAGGCGAACCGCGTCGTGGCGATGGCGGGGGACCTCGCGCTGGCGATGCGGTGCGAGTCGGTCCGCGTCGTCCCCAACATTCCCGGGAAGGGGGTGATGGGCTTCGAAATCCCCAACGGGGATCGGACCCGGATCACGCTGCGGGAGATTCTCGGGAGCCGCGCGTACACGGAATCGGAATCGGCGCTGTCGCTCGCCCTCGGGAAAGACATCTTCGGCGAGCCGATCGTCCGGGATCTCTCGAAGATGCCCCACCTGCTGATCGCCGGCACCACGGGCTCGGGCAAGAGCGTCGCGCTGAACTCCATGATCCTGTCGATCCTGTTCCGGGCGGCCCCGGACGAGGTGCGGCTCATCCTGGTCGACCCGAAGATGCTGGAGCTGACTCCCTACGAGGGGATCCCCCATCTCTACCACAGCGTCATCACCCAGCCCCGGGAGGCGGGCCAGGTGCTCAAGTGGGCGGTGGGGGAGATGACCGGGCGGTACCAGCTCATGCAGGAGAACGGCGTGCGGCACATCGATGCCTACAACCAGCTCGTGGAGAAGCGATCGCGCTCCGCGTTCCGCCCCAAGACCAGGAACGGCGAGGGGGAGGAGCTGGTTCGACTGCCCTACATCGTCATCGTGATCGACGAGCTGGCGGATCTCGTCATGACGACCGCGTCCCGGCGGGAGGTGGAGGACACGATCACCCGCCTGACGCAGATGGCCCGCGCCGCCGGGATCCATCTCGTCTTCGCCACCCAGCGGCCCTCCGTGGACGTCCTGACCGGGGTGATCAAGGCGAATTTCCCGGCGCGGATATCCTTCAAGGTGGCGTCGCAGTACGACTCCCGGACCATCCTGGAGCAGTCCGGCGCGGAAACGCTCCTGGGATTCGGGGACATGCTCTTCCTGCAGCCGGGCGTCGGCGGGATCCTGCGCCTGCACGGCCCCTACGTCGGGGAAGCGGAGATCCAGCGGGTCGTGGCGCACCTGAAGGCCCAGGGGGCGCCGGTGTACGAGCCTTCCATCGACGTCCCGCCGGCCGAGGAGGAGCACGACGCGTCGAGGGACGAGAAATTCGACGCCGCCGTGGAGGAAGTCGTGCGCGCGGGGCGCGCCTCCGTGTCGCTGCTGCAGCGGCGGCTCCAGATCGGGTTCAACCGCGCCGCGAGAATCATCGAAGAGATGGAGCGTCAGGGGATCGTGGGGCCCTCCGAGGGAGGGAAACCGCGGGAGGTGTACGCGGCGCGCAAGGAGCCATGATCAAGGGCGTCATCTTCGATTTCGGGAACGTGATCTGCGCGTTCGACAACGATATTTTTCTGCGGCGCCTGCTGCCCCATACCGGCCTGACGTTCGAGGAATTGAAAGCGGCGGTCTACGCCTCCGATCTGCCGGCCCGGTACGAGTCCGGGCGGATCTCCTCGGAAGATTTCTTCCGGGAGGCGTCGCGCAGGGGAAACCTTTCGATCTCCATGGAGGCGTTCTTCAGGGCGTTCACGGATATCTTCACCCCCCTCCCGGGCACGTTCCGTCTCATCCGGGATCTCAAGAATGCATACAAGATCGGGCTGCTGTCGAATACGAACGAATGCCATTACGAGCGGTATTTCAGGACGGTGGAGGTATTCCCCCTGTTCGACTCCGTGACGCTCTCCTTCCAGGTCAAGGAGATGAAGCCGGGGGAGAGGATCTATCTCGACGCGCTCGGGAAGCTGGGGCTTCGTCCGCAGGAGTGCGTCTACATCGACGACGTCGAGGCGTACGCCGAGGGGGCGCGCCGGTTGGGTCTTCAGGGGATCCGCTATGTTTCCCACGCGTGCCTCCTGGAGTCCCTGGACACCATCGGGGTGCGCGTTCCCTGATGCTTCGCGTTCCCCAGCGGGCCGTCCGCCCGTTACCTTATAGTGTAAAATAGAAGGAATCTTTTC
>JBLNFH010000083.1:0-3809 GCA_050263475.1 Deltaproteobacteria bacterium | reverse complement strand
AGCGGAAGGTGTGATGGTTCATGTTCAGCAGCTTCGCCGCCCGGCTCTCGTTCCCGCCGCTGCGGTCCAGGGCTTCCTCGAAATAGCGCCTCTCCAGCGCCTCCTGGACCGAGGCGAGGTCGAGCCCCTCGGGGGGGATCGCGGGCAACATCGGGGCATCCGGCTCCCGCCTCCCCCTGCCGGCCGGGGCCGACCCCTCGAGTCCCAGCTCCCGAACGGTCAGCTCGCTCCCGTTCCCGATCAGGGCCGCCCGCTCCATGATGTTTTTCAGCTCGCGCACGTGCACCCTCCAGCGATACGCCGTCAGCGCCGCTTCCGCATCGGGGGCGATGCCGGTGAACGACTTGCCGAACTTGCGGTTGAACTCCAGGAGGAAATGGCGGGCCATGGGGACGATGTCGTCGGGCCGCTCGTTCAGGGACGGCACCATCACCTTCACCACCGCGAGCCGGTAGTAGAGATCTTCCCGGAAGAGGCCTTTCTCGATCAGGACGCCCAGGTCCTTGTTCGTCGCGGATACGACCCTCGTGCGCACGTTGTGCTTCCGGGTCCCCCCCACCCGGTAGAATTCCCCCTCCTCGAGGAACCGCAGGAGCTTCGCCTGGGACTCCATGCTCAGGTCGCCCACCTCGTCCAGGAACAACGTGCCGTTCGCGGCCTGCTCCACCAGGCCCTTCTTTCCGGCGGCGCTCGCGCCGCTGAACGCCCCCTTCTCGTAGCCGAACAGCTCGCTCTCGATCAGCTCCCTGGGGATCGCGGCGCAGTTCACGCTGACGAGCGGCCCCTTGAAGTTCGGGCTGCGGTAGTGGATGGCGCTTGCGATCATCTCCTTCCCCGTTCCCGTCTCGCCCAGGATCAGGATCGGTGTGTCGGGGCTTTTCGCCAGGGTGGATACCAGCTCCATCACGTCCTGGATCGTGTCGCTCTCCCCGATGAAACAGGGGAGGTTCTCCCGCAGATATTTCTCCTGGAGGTCCCTGACCGCCTTCTTCAGCCGGATCGAATCGAGGGCGTTCCGCACGCTCACTTCGAGGGTATCCATGTGCAGGGGCTTCACGATGTAATCGTAGGCCCCGTTCTTCATCGCGGCGACCACGCTTTTCACGTCTTCATAGGCGGTGATCACGATGACCAGGATTTCCGGGGAAAGGATCTTCATCTCCCGGAGGGCGTCGATGCCGCCCATCCCGGGGAGCCCCAGGTCCAGCAGGACCAGGTCCGGCGCCGCCTCCCGGACGGCCGCCAGCGCGGTTTCGGCATCGGCGAAGGACTGGACGCGATACCGGTTCTTCAGGGTATGCGTCAGCCCCTCGCGGATGGACTCCTCGTCGTCGACGATGGAGATCGAATACGGGATCATGTCCCCTCTTTCCCGGGACGGAGGGGAAGCCGGATCCGGAACTCCGCCCCGCCGAAGGAGCTTTTTCCCGCGGTGAGGATTCCCCCGTGGGCTGCGATGACCCGGTGGCTGAAGGAAAGCCCGATGCCCGTGCCGTCCCGCTTGGTGGTGAAATAGGGATCGAAGACCTTCTCCCTCAGGCCCGCGGGGATCCCCGGCCCCGAGTCGGAAACCGTGATGACGATCCACTCGCCGTCCAGGGAGGAGCGGATCTCCAGCCGCCGGGGACCCTTCCTTCCTTCCATCGCCTGGTCCGCGTTGGTGATCAGGTTCAAAAGCACCTGCCCGACCAGGCGCAGGTCCGCCAGGCACTTCGGCAGGTCCCCGGACAGGAGTTTCCGGATCTTGACCCCGTGGCTTCCCAGCGTGACCGATGCGAGGGCCAGGGCATCTTCGACGGCATCGTTCACGTTTTCCATTTCGAGCCTCGGCGGGATAGGCTTGGAGAAGGCCATCACTCTCTGGATCACCGCGGAGATCTTGGCGGAGGCGGACTTCATGTGGCGGAGGCACTCCTCGACAACGTCTTTTTCCCCGCGCTCCAGGAGCGCCGACTGCCCGATCACCTGCTCCAGCGAGGACAGGTGGATGTTGATCCCCGAGAGAGGATTGCGGATCTCGTGCGCGATGCCTGCGGCCACGTGCCCCAGCGCGGCCATCTTCTCCTGCACCAGGGTGACCTGCTCCAGCTCCCGCGTCCTCGTGATGTCGAGCATGTTGACCAGGACCGCCGGTCGCCCCTGCCAGGCGATCCGGCTCGCGTTGCAGCGCACCCACCGGAATTCCCGGCCGTCTTTCCTCTTCCCCGGGTAGAGCAGCCGTATGTCCACCGGGCTGCCGACGGGATCGGCCGATCCGACCTCATCGCAGAGGGCGTGGAACCTCCGGCGGTCCTCAGGCTGCGCGATATCGAGCTCGACCAGCGGCATGGAATACGGAATTCGCCCGATGAGTCTCTCCTGCTCCGGGTTCATGAAGACGATCTTTCCGTCCTGGGCGATGAAGAAGCCGACCAGAGCGACCTTCACGAGAGACCGGAACCTTTCCTCGCTCTCTCGAAGCGCCCCCTCCGCACGCACCCGCTCGCTTAAATCCGTGATCGCCATCCGGAAGGCCGTCGTGCCCTCCTCCCGGCCCACGTAAATTGCGCTTTGCAGCTGTACGGACAGGGGGGGGGCTTTCATCGGGCGAAGAACGATACCCGCTATTTCCGTCCGCTTCTCTTCGCGGCATTTCCTCAGGTGGGCGAGGAATTCAGTCCGGTTCTTCGGGTCCACAAAGCGAGTGAAGGGCATCCCGAGGAGCCGGGAACGCGCTTCCCCCAGCATGGTCGCCCCCTTCAGGTTGATGCCGCGGATCGATCCCCTCCCGTCCAGGTCGACGTATCCCACGGGGGCGAAATCGAACAGATCGGCGTACCGGTCCCGGGACTCCTCGAGCCGTTGCTGGATTTCCCGCAGTTCCCGGTTCTGCTCCTCCAGCTCCGTCTGATGGATCTGCAGCTCCTTATATAGACGGTCCAGCGCGAATTCCTCCGGCACTGTCTTTTTCCGGCTCATCGCGAAGGACGCTCCTTTCCGGCGGGTGCACGACCGGCTGCAGGCGCCGTCCCCCCCTTCTCTCCCCTCCCCTTCTCCGACAGACGGATGGTCGCGTCCTCGATCGAAAGGAAGATCATCGGGGAGGTTCCCTCGACCGGGGACAGCCTATGGGCGTTGAGCATCAGGATCCTGTGCCCGATGCCCGGATAGTCCGCCTCGAGCCGGAAGTCCCGAACGGGATGGTCGTGCGTGAGGACCCGGTGGAGGAGTTTCCGAAGGCGGGGGTTGCGCCACTCGCCGTTGCCCACATCCCCGAGGATCCGGTGCTCCACGTACTCTTGACCGACCCGGAAGGTCTCGCAGAACGCCCGGTTCACCGTGTGCACGCGCAGCGTTTCCTCCAGGACCATCACGGGCTCCCGCGTGGTCTGGAGGATGGCGTTGGCGTACTCCAGGGCGCGGGCGAGCTTCTCGTAGGACATCTTGAGCCTGCTGATCTCCAGGATGCTCAGGATCGCGCCATCGATCTTCCGCTCGGGGGTCAGGAACGGCCGGATTCCCAAGAGGTACAGGTTTCCGTCCCGGTCCCGGACCTCCTCTTCCAGCGGGGTCACCGTATCGATCACCTTGAGGATCTTCATGTCCAGATCGGGGATCTCGATTCTCATGTTGATATCGCGCAGCGGCCGCCCGACGTCCGCGGGGATCAGGTTCAGGAGCTTTTCCGCCGGGGGAGTGATGCGCCGGATCCGCAGGTCGGCTTCCAGCATGACGATGGGAATCTTGGCGCTCGCCAGGAGGTTCGACAGATCGTTATAGGCGCTGGTCAGCTCCACGTTCCGGTTCGCCATCTCTTCGTTCAGGGTGGT
>JBLNFH010000082.1:0-2822 GCA_050263475.1 Deltaproteobacteria bacterium | reverse complement strand
CGTCGGGTACAGGACCCTCCCCTCGCGCTTTCCGCCGATGAGGACCTTCGCCCCCTCGGCCACCGCCTCCCGGATCCAGGCCTCTGCCCGCTTCGCCTCGCCCTCGTCGATCATCGGACCCACGTCGCAGTCCTTCTCGACGGGATTGCCGATCTTGAGCTTCGAGGTGGCCTCCACGAACCGCCGGGTGAACTCCCCGGCGACCTTTTTGTGGAGGTAGAGCCGCTGCAGGGAGATGCAGACCTGCCCGGAGTTGGCGAAGGCGCTGACCACGCAGCGCGGGACCGCCGCGGCCAGGTCGGCGTCGGGCTCGATGATCGTGCCGGAGTTGTTCCCGAGCTCCATCGTGACTTTTTTCAGGCCCGCCTTCCGGATGATCGCTTCGCCCACCGGAGGGCTCCCGGTGAAGGAGATCTTGGCCACCCGCGGGTCGGTGGTGATCCAGTCGCCGACGGTGCCCCCGGAGCCGACCACGACGTTGAAGACGCCGCCGGGAACCCCGGCCTCTTCCAGGATCTCGCCGAGGCGGACCGCGGTCAGCGGGGTCGTGGAGGCCGGTTTCAGGATCAGCGTATTCCCCGCGGCCAGGGCCGGCCCCACCTTGTGCGCGACCAGGTTCAAGGGGAAGTTGAACGGCGTGATGGCCGCGACCACCCCCACCGGGCTGCGCAGATAGAATCCCATCCTGCCTTCCCCCGCGGTGCTGGCATCCATCGGCACGGTTTCCCCGTGGATCCGCTTCGCCTCCTCGGCGGAGAACTGGAAGGTCTCCACCGCGCGCGCGACCTCTCCCATGGAGTATTTCCATGCCTTTCCGGCTTCCCGGCAGATGATCGTCGCGATCTCCTCCTGGTGCTGCGCCAGCAGGCGGCTCGCCTTTTCCAGGATCCGGAACCGCTGGTGGGCCGGCGTTCGCGACCAGCCGGGAAACGCCGCATGCGCCGCGGCGATCGCCTGCAAGACGGTCTCCCGGGACGCCACGAATACGTTGGCGATCCCTTCGCCGGTGTACTTGTCGATCACGGGCAGGAGCTCCTTGTCCTCCACCCACGCCCCCCCCACCAGCAGCCGGTGGTTCTTCACGCTCACCGTCATGGCCTTCCTCTCCTTTCCGTCAGGCGAATATCGGGATTCCACGGATTACCACAATTTCATCGATTCCTCTATGATGCGCGTCAGGTCTTCTCGTGTCACAGGCCGCGGGCTTCCCACGAGAAGCCGCTGCTGTTTCCACCCCCCCTCCACCAGGGCCGGGATGTCCGTCTCGGAGTATCCCACCGCGGAGAGCCCGTTCGGGCAGCCGATGTCCCGCATCAGCCCGAGGAAGGCGTCCGGCAGCCGCGCCGCCGTCTCCATCTCCGACAGCCCCGAGGAGTTGACGCCCAGCAGCTCCGCGATGCGGGCATGCTTGCGCGGGTCGGCCGGCGCCGTGAAGCGGAAGTTTGCGGGCGCGGTGAGCACCACCGAGAGCCCGTGCGGGATCATCGGCTCGTCCGTCGCGTAGCCGGGCGGCACCCACCCCTTGACCCCTCCGGCGATCGGATAGGCCAGCGCGTGCGGGATATGCACCCCGGCGTTCCCGAACCCGATGCCCGCGAAGGTGGCGGCCATCGCCATGTGGCTTTTCGCTTCCACGTCGGCGCTGTTGTAGCAGGCGCGCCTCAAGTACGTTCCCACCCATTCGATGGCCTTCTCGCTCCAGAGATCGGCGATGGGGTTCGCCCCGATATACGGGGGCCGAAGGGACGGGTCCTTCGGCCGGGGCCGCACGTTATAGGGCTTGATGGTGAACGACTCCGCCGCGTGGGTGAGCACGTCCAGGCCGGTCGATGCCGTAACCGCGGGCGGGGCCGACAGCGAGTTCAGGGGGTCCACCAGGGCCGCGGCAGGCCGAATGTGCTGGTGGGAGATGCCGGTCTTGAGACGCATCTCCAACAGGTCCATCACGATCACGGTGGTCGTCTCGCTCCCGGAGCCCGAGGTCGTAGGCAGGGCGATCAGCGGTTTCAAGGGCCCCGGGACGGGCTTCCCCCGCCCGATGGGGGCATTGAGGTACTCGAACAGGTCGGCGGGATAGGTGCGGTACAGGTTCACGGCTTTCGCCGTGTCCATGGTGCTCCCGCCGCCGAGGGCCACGACGGCGTCGAACTCCACGCCTCCCGCCTTTTCGATCGCGGCGCGCATCGAGACGTCCGTCGGCTCGCAATGGACGTCGTCGAAAACCGACAGGGCGATCTTCTCCCCTTCGATGAGGGACTTGACCTTGTCGACCAGCCCGTGGTCCCACAGGGCCCGGTCCGTCACCAGCAGGACCTTCCGGGCGCCGAGGGTCCTGAGCTCGTATCCCAGCTCCTCCGTCGCGCCGATGCCGAACTTGAGCCGGGACATCGTGAGGGGAATGATCGTTTCCAGCTCCACGCTCATCGGGAACCTCCTCGCCTATACCGCCAGGTACTTTTTCTGCACGGCTTCGTCCTCGACGAATTTCGCGGTCTCGTTCCGGTACCGGATCGCCCCGTTGTCGATGAGGAACACCCGGTCCGACACCTTCACGGCGAACTTGACGTTCTGCTCCGATAAAAGGATCGTCGTCCCCATTTCCTTCAGCCGAAGGAGCATCTCCTTGAGGGCAAGGACGATCACCGGCGCCAGCCCCTCCGTGGGCTCGTCCAGGAGGACCAGGGCGGGATTCCCCATCAGCGTCCGCGCGATCGTGAGCATCTGCTGCTCGCCGCCGGAGAGCTGTCCGCCGGGCATGGAGTCGTATCGTTTCAGGACGGGAAAAAGATCGTAGACCCGGTCCAGGGTCCACCCGTCCTTCC
>JBLNFH010000081.1:0-8499 GCA_050263475.1 Deltaproteobacteria bacterium | reverse complement strand
CCGGCGACCGGCGGATCGCCGAAAAGCCTTTGGCCGACAAAGGGTTTGCCTCGATACGAAAGATCGGGGAGGGAGTCTACGCCACGATCTCCGACCCGTCGAAAGGGATCGACACGCTCTGCAACGGCGGTTTCGTCATCGGCCGCGAGGCCGTCCTGCTCGTCGAGGGCTACCGATCCCCTGTGGGCGCGGCCTTCCAGATGGACGTCCTGCGGGAGGTGAGCAAGCTGCCGGTCAGGGCTGCGGTGGACACGCATTACCACTTCGACCATTCGATGGGCAACACGCACTACGGCGACCTGGGCATCGCCGTGTGGGCGCACGCGAAGGCCGCCCCCCTCATGGTCCAGAACTACGGCATGCTCCAGGGGAAGGACAAGACGGAGCAGATCGAGTCGTACGAGAAGCGTGTCCGCGACGCCGCGAACGAGACGGAGAAACAGCGGGCCCAGGGGGACCTCGATCTCTTCAAGATGATCGTCCAGACAATCGACTCCTCGGTGGTCGCACTGCCGAACCACCCGCTGGAACCGGAAAAGCTGCCGGTATCGATCGACCTCGGCGGGACCGTGGCCGTCATCGAAACCTACCCGGGCCATACCCCGACCGACCTGATCATCCGGGTGCCCGACCGGAACATCGTCTTCACGGGCGACCTCCTGTTCAGTTCCATGTACCCGGTCACCTTCGACGGCGACGTCGCCGGGTGGCGCAAGACGCTGGAAAAATTCGCCGGGTTCGGGAAGGGAACGCTTTTTGTCCCCGGGCACGGGAAGCTCTGCGGCCAGGAAGGCATCGCCTTGCTGCGCGACATTTTCGACGACCTTGCGTCTCATGCCGGGAAGATGTTCCAGGCGGGAGCGCCGGCGGAGGAAGCAACGAGGCGGTACACGATTCCCGAGCGGTTCAAGAATTATCCCGTCTTTGCGTGGTCGTTTTGCATCGGTTCCACGATGACGAAGCTGTACGAGGAGTACAAGACGGGCGTGTCGAAGCCCTGACGTGCAGGGGAATGGCGAACCGGGCGCGGGCGGGGGGGCCGATCATCCGGACCGGGGCGGGATTTTCGCGACGGCGCCGTGCCGGAAGCAGCCGACTAGGTGGTCGTTCACCATTCCCGCCGCCTGCATGAAGGCGTAGCAGATCGTGGGCCCGACGAACCGGAAGCCCCGGCGCTTGAGGTCCACGCTCATCCTCTCCGCCTCGGCGGAAGTCGCGGGGATCTCCCGGATGCCGCGATAGCGGTGGACAATCGGCAGGCCCCCCACGAACCGCCAGATGTAGGCGTCGAATGTCCCGTGCTCCTTCCGCACCTCGAGGAACCTGCGGGCGTTCTCGATCGCGGCGTGGATCTTGAGGCCGTTCCGGACGATGCCGGGGTCCGCGAGCAGCCGGGCGAGGTCGCGCTCGCCGTACCGCGCGATCCTCTCCGGGCGAAACCCGTGGAAGGCCGCCCGGTAGTTCTCCCGTTTCCGGAGGATCGTCCGCCAGGAGAGGCCGGCCTGGGCGCCGTCGAGGACGAGGAACTCGAAGAGCTTCCGGTCGTCGTGCAGGGGGACGCCCCATTCCTCGTCGTGGTATCGCTCCATCAGCGGATCGCCGTCCGCCCAGCCGCACCGCCTCACACCGATCCTCCCCTTACAGGTCCCAGCACTGGGTCCGAAACGCATCCTCCGACGGCAGGTGCGGGAGCTACAGGCTGAAGGTGGAGCCCTTTCCCGGAAGTCTCCTCACGCGGACGGCCCCCGTCGGCGATCTCGGTCCGGTCCCGGATCGCGCTCCAACGGCTCTCGAGGGGTTCTGCGGCGCCCATCCAGGGTGTACCTCCCCGATGTACCTATTATAGCGCGCCCCCCGGCGGACATTCCGGCAACGGTCTTCGGGCTAATGGCGGGGAATCGAGGAAGGGCAGGGGGAAACAGGGAACCCGTGGAGCGGCATGGAATCCGGGCCGCGGCTACCTCTTCCCGCCGAAGATGGAGCCCAGGACCCCCCGGATGATCTGGCGCCCGATCTGGCTGCCGATGGCGTGCGCGGCGCTCTTCGCCGCCGCCGAGAGCAGGGTGCCGGTTTCGGAGCGCTTGGCGGAAGTCCGTCCTCCCGGCGCGGATGGAGCGTCCCCCTCCGCAGCCTTCTGCCCGGCCTTCGCCTTGAGGGTTTCGTAGGCCGACTCCCGGTCCACCGTGCGTTCGTAGTGCCCCGCGAGCACGGAACTCCGGATGACCTTGGCGCGCTCCTCCCCGGTGAGGGGGGCCAGCCGGCTCATCGGGGGGTACATCAGCGCCCTCTCCACGACGGTGGGGGTGCCCTTCCCGTCGAGGACGGAGACGAGCGCTTCCCCGACCGCCAGCTCGGTGATCGCCTTTGCCGCGTCCAGTTTGGAATTCGTGCGGAAGGTTTCCGCCGCCGTCTTCACGGCGCGCTGTTCCTTCGGGGTAAATGCCCGGAGGGCGTGCTGGACCCGGTTGCCGAGCTGCCCCAGGATGGTCTCCGGAAGGTCGAGCGGGTTCTGGGTCACGAAGAACACGCCCACCCCCTTGGACCGGATGAGCCGGACCACCTGCTCGATCTTGTCCGTGAGCGCCTTGGGCGCGTCCTCGAAGAGCAGGTGCGCCTCGTCGAAGAAGAACACGAGCGTCGGCTTCGCGGGATCGCCCACCTCGGGGAGATTCTCGAAGAGCTCCGACAGAAGGTAGAGGAGGAAGGTGGCGTACAGCCTCGGCGACTGCATCAGCCGGTCCGCGGTGAGGATGTTGATCATCCCCTTCCCGGAGGCGTCGGTCTGCAGGAAATCCTTGAGGTCGATCGCCGGTTCGCCGAAGAAACGGTCCCCGCCCTGCTGTTCCAGGTTGAGGAGGTTCCGCTGGATCGCGCCGATGCTCGCCGCCGAGATGTTCCCGTACCCCGTCCGGAACCGCTCCGCGTTTTCCCCTGCGAACTGGACCATGGACCGGAGGTCCTTGAGGTCCAGCAGCAGAAGCCCGTCGTCGTCGGCGATCTTGAACACGAGGGAGAGAACGCCCGACTGGATCTCGTTCAGGTTCAGGATCCGCCCGAGGAGGAGGGGGCCCATCTCGGAGACGGTAGCGCGGACGGGGTGGCCCTGCTCCCCGAAGAGGTCCCAGAAAGTGACGGGAAATCCCTGGTATGGGAACCCGGCCAGCCCGAGCGCCTTCACGCGCTCCGCCACCTTGGGGTGCTCCCCGCCGGGATGAGGGATCCCGGAGAGGTCCCCCTTGACATCCGCGAGAAACACGGGAACCCCGATGCCGCTCAGCCGTTCGGCGATCACCCGCAACGAGACGGTCTTTCCCGTTCCGGTCGCCCCCGCGACGAGGCCGTGGCGGTTCGTCATCCCCGGGAGCAGGCCGATGTCGGTCTTCCTCGCACTGGCGATCGGGAGCGGTTCGGCGGTATTCCCCATGATCGTCTCCTTGCGGCTCTTCGAGAGCGTTTTCCCGCGACCCCGATAGGATACTTCCCCGGAATCCACAAGTACAGCGTGCACGTAAGCGGGCCGGCTCACTTTCCGGAAAGGTTCAACAGGAACGACTCTCGTCGATGAAAGTCCGGCCGATGGCCGGCATGGGCCAACGCCCAATGGCTCGTATCGCCCTTTATCGTCCTGATGACGGCGGCTACGGCAACCTTCAAGACGTCACCGTTCGGGAGGATCTTCCCGACGTCCCGTTCCATGGAAATCCCAAAGCTCCCCGGTTCCTCCCGGATCCGGAAGGGGAGCGATGCAAAGGCCGGCTCCTCCCGCATGCCCTGCCGGTAGGAGGTGAAGCGATAGACGTTCCAGTGTCCCGCAGGAGAGAGGTTGAATTCCCAATAGACTTCCGAATCCGAAGCCCCGAGAAAAAACTCCAGGCAGGTTTCCTCCCAGAGGCGGTCTTTCCTCACGGGGAACGATGCCGGGGCGGGAATCGCCAGTGCCGCAAGATTGCCCTGGATCGTGCAGGCGATGGAGAACCGGCTTTCCCGCCGCCCGACGGAGCCGGTGATCCTGATTTCGGGGCTATTATTTTCCGTGGGAAACGGTATCAGGGAAAATCCCAGGGGGTTCATCGCCCGTCACGGCTCGTATCGGAAGTGCCGGGCCCGCCGCTTCGCGAATGCCCGCTCCTCGCGCCCCCACGCCGCCGTCAGATCGCGCCACCCCTTGCCGTGCTCCAGCGCCACCCGTTCACGCGCCGAGCCGCACAGCAGGTCGAAGGCGGGAACGTGCTCCACGAACTCGTACGGCTCGGTCCGCCATCGGAATTTTCCGGGATCCTGGGCGCGGGCCGCCGCCACGCAGGCCACCCCGGTGCGGAAGGGGCGAAACGCCTCGCGGTCGACGATAAATATCTCGACGCCGTGGCAGCGCGCCCCGGCGTGCTTGTCCCAGGCCGGCACGAAGCTGGCCGGCCGGAACCGTGCACCCGGCAATCGTTCCGACGCAAGCGCCTCCGCAAGCCGGTAAGCATCGAGCCACGGAGCCCCGAACAGTTCGAACGGCCGCGTCGTTCCGCGGCCCTCGCTTACGTTCGTTCCCTCGAGGAGGCACATCCCGGGATAGACGAGCGCCGTCTCCGGCGTCGGCATGTTGGGTGAAGGAAAGACCCACGGCAGGCCGGTGTCGCGCTGGTACATGCCTCTCCGCCAGCCGCGGCAGGGAATGACCGAAAGCTCAAGGTCGAGGCCCCGTTCCTCCCGGTACATCCCGGCCAGCTCGCCGACGGTGAGGCCGTGGCGGACCGCCACGTCGTGCACGCCGCAGAAACTCCCGAAGCCGGGACGAAGGCCCGGCCCCTCCACGGCGCGCCCGCCGATGGGGTTCGGCCGGTCCAGGACGAAGAAGGCGAGCCTTGCCCGGGCCGCGGCCTCCATGCAGAAGAGCATGGTGGCCTGGTAGGTGTAGTAGCGCGCCCCGACATCCTGGATGTCGAACACCAGCGCGTCGAGACCGCTCAATTTCCGGGGATCGGGCCGAAGCGAATCGGCGCTGCTTCCGTACAGCGAGTGGACCGGCACCCCGGTCCGCCGGTCGCGCTCGTCCCCCACGGCAGCCATGTACTGGATGTCGCCGCGGACGCCGTGTTCCGGGCCGAAGAGGGCCGCGAGCCGGACGCCCCTCGCCGCATGGAACAGGTCCGCGGCATGGCGCAGCCGCCGGTCCACCGAGGTGGGATTGCAGATGAGCCCCACCGCGAGCCCCCGCAGGGGAGCGAATCGCCTCTCGACGAGCACGTCGAGGCCCGACGCGACCCCCTCCGTGCGGTGCCCTGCGGCTCCCATCAGGCCTTCTCGCACCACTCCCTGGCGTTCTGGAACAGCTGGATCCACGGGGAGGCCTTGAGATCGCTTTTCCACCCCTCGGGCATGTGGGGCCACTGCCATTTGAGGAACGTCCGCTCGGGGTGGGGCATGATCGCCAGGTGGCGTCCGTCGGGGGAACACAGCGCCGCGATCCCGTTGGCCGACCCGTTCGGGTTGAACGGGTACCGCATCGTGACTTCCCTCCGGTCGTCGACGTACCGGACCGGTGCGAGCGACCCGGACTCGACCTTCCGTAAAATTTCCCTGTCCGGGAAATGCGCCCTTCCTTCCCCGTGGGCGACCCAGATCCCCAGCGTGGATCCTTCCATTCCCCTGAGCAGGATGGACGGGCTTTCGTAGATCCGCACGGCGGCGAACCGGGACTCGAACCGGCCCGAAAGATTGTGGATGAACCTCGGCTGGCGCCGGTCCTCGATCCCCCTCCAGGGGATCCATCCGAGCAGCGCCATGAGCTGGCAGCCGTTGCATACCCCGAGCGAAAACGTGTCCGGCCGTTCGTAGAACCGCTGGAACCGCTCGTACAGGTTCTTGTTGAACCGGATCACCCCTGCCCACCCCTTGGCGGAGTCGAGGACGTCGGCGTAGCTGAATCCCCCCACGAAGGCCATCCCCCGGAACCGGTCCAGGTCGACGTTTCCGTCGAGGAGATCGGTCATCGTCACGTCCCATGCGTCGAATCCCGACTGGTGGAACGCCGATGCCATCTCCCTGTCGCTGTTGCTTCCCTCTTCCCGGATCACCGCGACGGCGGGTTTTTCCCTTTTTCGCAGGACGGCGGCGGAGGCGGGTCGCGGGGAGAAGGTCAGCCGGTAGGCCGGTCCCCGGCGGTCGAAGATGGATTTCTTCTCCTGGGCGACGCATTTCGGGTTGGCCTGGAGCCGCTCCAGCCGGTGGCTCGTCTCTTCCCACGTTTCGCGTAGTTTGCGCATGTCCTCGGAAAGGACGATCCGGCCGCCGAGCTTGACCCTGATCCGCGGGGACCGGGTCGTCCGTCCCAGGATCCGGTACGGAACCTTGGCTCTTTTGAGTAGTAAGGCGATCTCCTTTTCGTCCGCGGGGAGATACTCGATGACGAGCCCGGGCTCCTCGGAGAACAGGAAGGGGAAGGGGTCCTTCTCGCCCGCGCCGATCGCCAGGCCGCAGTTGCCCGCGAACGCCATCTCCAGCAGCGTCGTGACGAGTCCCCCGTCGCTGCGGTCGTGCCCGGACAGGATCCGCCCCTTCGCGATCAATCCCTGGACGGCGTTGAACGCCCGCTTGAGCAGTTGCGGGTCGTCCACGTCGGGGGACACGTCTCCTACCTGGCCGTACACCTGTGCGAGCGACGATCCGCCGAGCCGGTTCCTGCCCCCGGCAGGATCGATGAACAGGAGCCGGCTCTTCCCCGGCAGCTTGATGTCGGGCGTGATCACCTTCGAGATGTCCGGACAGGGGGCGTAGGCCGAGAGCACCAGCGTCCCGGGGGATTTGACCGTCTCCGCCGACTCCCCGGAGCCGACCATGGCCGCCATGGAAAGGCTGTCCTTCCCCCCGTCGATCGCGACGCCGAGCGCGATCAGGATCTCCCGCAGCGCGACCGCCGCGTCGTAGAGCCGGGCGCCTTCCCCGGGAAGCTTCGCGGCCCACATCCAGTTCCCGGAGCATTTGACGTCTTCCAGCCGGCTGATCTTCGCCCACACGAGGTTGGTCATCGCCTCGGCCGCGGTGAGCCGCGCCATCGCCGCGGGGTCGATCAGGGTCTTTACCGGCTGCTCGCCGATCGAGATCGCCGCGCCGGTTTTCCCGAAATGGCTCTGCGCGATGACGGCGACGTCCGACACGGGGAGATGCAGCGGCCCCGCGCACTGCTGTCGGGCGACGAGCCCCGTGACGCAGCGGTCGACCTTGTTCGTGAGAAACCGCTTCGAGCCGACGGAGACGAGCCGCAGGACCCGGTCCAGCGCGCCGCGGACGCTCGCGTTCCGGGGAAGCCTCAAGGGGGAAAGCGAGGGGGGGATCCGTTCCAGCCGGAAGGTCTTTTGGGGCATGTCGCCCAGGACCTTCTCCAGGTCGAGGTCGACCGGCGTGCTCCCGTCGGCCTCGTCGAACAGGACGATCCGGCCGTCCCCGGTGATCCGCCCGATGAAGGCGCAGGGGACCTTTTCCCTGCGGCAGATCGCCTCGAACCGCCCGGCGCTTTCGGGGCGGACCAGCAGCGCGTTCTGCTCCTGGTACTCGGCGCCCCAAAGTTCCAGCACGGACAGGGTGTCGTCCCCGCTTACGATCTTGCGGATCTCGATCCGCGCGCCCGCGGGGTAGACGATCTCCTTGACGACGTTGCAGTTCCCTCCCGCCCCCTGGTCGTGGATGCTGACGATCGGGTTGCCGGCCCCCATCTCGACGCAGGCCCGGATGACGCGGTTGACCTTCTGCTCCATCTCGGCGTCGCCGCGCTGGACGGCGTTGAAGTCCAGCTCCGCGACGTTTTCCCCCTGGATCATGCTGGAGGCGGCTCCCCCTCCCATGCCGATCCGGTACGCGGGCCCCCCGATCTTCGTGACGAGCATCCCGGGCTCCGGCGCCCCCTTGTCCACGTGCCGGGCGTCCATCTGCCCGATCCCCCCCGTGAACATGATCGGCTTGATCCACTCCCTGCGCTCCCCGTCCGGGAGCCGCAGCCCGAACGCGCGCGTGAACCCCTGGATCACCGGCTCGCCGAACTTGTTCCCGTAGTCGGAGGCGCCGTTGGAAGCCTCGATCTCGATCTTCAAGGGAGAGGCGAGATTTCCCGGGTATTCGAATGCCGGGTCTTCCCACGGGAGCCGGTAGCCGGGGATCCCCAGATTTCCGACGCAGTACGCCGCCGTCCCCGCGACGACAAGCCCTCCCCGCCCGGTGGCCTGTACGTCCCGGATCCTTCCCCCCGTTCCCGTCTCCGCACCAGGGAAGGGGGCGACGCCGCTGGGGAAGTTGTGCGTCTCCGCCGTGAAAATGAGGTGATAGACCGGGGCGGCCTCCTTCATCCGGGAGGGCGCGCCCGGACGTTCGGGAAGGATCGTGCGGACCGGGTACCCCCGGATCGCGCTGGAATTGTCCCTGAAGGCGATCACGCTGTTCCCCGGGTTCGCCTTGAGGGGGTCCTTGACGAGCCGCATGAGGGTTTCCGGAATTTCCTTTC
Organism: Deltaproteobacteria bacterium; assembly: GCA_050263475.1. Classification (GTDB taxonomy): domain Bacteria; phylum Desulfobacterota; class Deferrimicrobia; order Deferrimicrobiales; family Deferrimicrobiaceae; genus FEB-35. The sequence continues at coordinate 17 of JBLNFH010000081.1, read as the reverse complement.
CGTCGACGAAGAGCCTT
>JBLNFH010000080.1:0-3879 GCA_050263475.1 Deltaproteobacteria bacterium | reverse complement strand
GACTTGAAGTGGAAATCAAATATAATATTAAAATTTTCCGTATCAGGTTGGCAGGGGAAGGGGTGATCCATTTATGCCGGGCGTCCGGGTAAAGGAAGAGGAGCCCTTCGAAAGCGTATTGAAACGGTTTAAAAAACAGTGTGAAAAAGCCGGTATCCTTTCGGAGATCCGCAAGCGCGAGCATTACGAGAAACCGAGCGTCAAGAGGAAGAAGAAGGCGTTGGCGGCCAGGAAGCGCGCATTGAAGAAAATGAAGAAAATGAGCCGGTAGCGGATGGGATTGAAGGACCGGTTGTACAAAGACATGCAGAAAGCGGCCAAGGAGAGGAATCCCTTGGCCCTTTCTGCTTTGCGGATGGCCCTCGCGGAGATCAAGAACCGGGAGATCGAGGCGAGGGGAGAATTAGCGGACGACGCGGTCGTCAAGGCGCTGGCGTCGATGGTGAAGAAGCGCCGCGAGTCCATCGAGCTGTTCCTGAAGGGAAATCGCCCCGAACTCGCGGATAAGGAGGAGGGCGAGATCTCCGTCCTGTCCGCTTACCTCCCGCAGGGGCTGTCCGAGGCCGAGGTGGAGTCCCTCGCGCGGGAAGCGGTGGCGGCGGCGGGCGCCAAGTCCCCCTCCGACATGGGCCGTGTGATGAAGGAGCTGATGCCGAAGGTGGCGGGCCGCGCCGACGGGAAGCTGGTGAGCGAGGTTGTCCGCCGCCTGCTGTCCGGCTGAGGCCGGAGCGGGAATCGGATCGTCCCCGGGCGGCGGCGCCGCCCGGGATTTTTTTATCTGACCTTACGCAGGTTCGAGGCCGAAGGAAACGTGGGAGGCCGCATCTCCGAAAGCACCATCCGGGAAATACGGGAAAAGGCGGACATCGTGGCGGTGGTGTCCGAGACCGTCCCCCTGACGCGCAGCGGATCGAGCTTCCGGGGGCTGTGTCCTTTCCACCGGGAGAAAACCCCTTCCTTTTTCGTCCACCCGTCCCGGCAGGCGTTCAAATGCTTCGGGTGCGGGGAGGGGGGCTCGGTTTTCCACTTCCTGATGAAGGCGCGCAATCTTTCGTTCGCCGAAGCCGTCGAGGACCTCGGGGAACGGTACGGCGTCCCGGTCCAGCACGAGAAAGGTCCTCCTACCAAACGGCCGGACGAGGACCTCTACCGGATCATGAGCCTGGCGGCGGAGACGTACCGCAATCTTCTGCGCTCCTCCCCGGGCGGGAAGCCCGCCCGGGAGTTCCTTGCCCGGCGTGGGGTGACCCGGGAGGCGGAACAGGAGTTTTTTCTGGGGTACGGCGGACAGGGAACGGACCTCCTGTCCGTCCTGTCCCGGGAAGGGATCGAACCCGGCCGCGCCGCGCAGGCGGGGCTCCTTTTTCCCACGGAGGGAGGGGGATTCCGGGAGCGGTTCCGGGGGCGGGTGACCTACCCCGTCACGGACGCCCGGGGGAGGGTGTGCGGCTTCGGCGCCAGGGCGATCAACGACGCCACGCCGAAATACCTGAACTCGCCCGAATCCGATCTCTACCGGAAAAGTTCCCTGTTGTACGGGCTCTTCCAGGCGCAGCCCTCCATACGGAACGACAAGAGGGTGCTGGTTGTCGAGGGATACATGGACCTCATCGGCTTGTGGCAGAAAGGGGTCCGCAGCGTCGTCGCCACCTGCGGAACATCGCTGACGGAGAGCCACGCCAGGACGCTGAAGCGACTGTCGGATACGGTCATCCTACTCTTTGACGGCGATATCGCCGGAAAGCGGTCGGCCGTCCGGGCGGGAGGCCCGTTGTACGGCGCCGGGGTGAGCCCCCTGGTGCTTTTTCCGCCCAAGGGGATGGACCCCGACGATTGGGCGAAGGAGACGACGGGCACGGAGCTTTCGGACCGGATCTCCCGGGCGATCCCGTTGATGGAATACATCGAGCGGGCGGCGGCGCGGAAATACGATCTCTCGCAGATCGCCGGGAAGCTTTCCTATCTCCGGCTCATGGGGAAGTACCTCCCGTGGATCTCCGGGCCCGCCGAGCGGCGGTTGTACGTGCAGCGGATGGCGCAGACGGCCGGCCTGCCGGAGGAGACGGTGCTCGAACAGGTGCAGGGGAAGTCCGCACCCCCGGCCCCGGCCGCCCCCGGCATACCGGGAAGGCCTGCGGGCGGGCGGCCCGAGGAAGGCCTGCTGCTGTGCCTGCTGTCGCGCGAACCCTCCCTGATCGAGGATATGCGGCGGGACGGCGTCCTGGAGTGGATCGAGGGAGAAGAAATCCGGGAGACGGTCGCGCTGATGGCGCGGCGGGCCGAAGAGGGCGCGGGCGCGGACCTCCGCGAAGCCCTGGACGACGAGATCTCCGAAGCGGCCCGGAAGCGGATCTCCGAGGAGATGTTCCGGGCGGAAATGTCCCCGGCCGATGCCCGGAGGATCTACCCGGACGTGGTTCTGGGGCTGAAGATCCGGAAGCTGGAGCGGGAGATCGCCCGGCTCGGGGAGGCCCACAAGGCGGCCGTCGGCGCCGGCGACCAGCGGCGGGCGCAGGAGATGCTGGCCGCGCAGATCGCCGCGAAACGCGAGAAGGAACGGTTGGACCGGGAGCGCAACAACGCAAGCGTGAGGTGAGGTGGAATGGCCAGGCGGAAACACTTGGACGGCATCGACGGGCTGGTGGAGAAAGGGCGCGCCCAGGGGTACGTCACGTACGACGAGCTGAACAGCGTGCTGCCTCCCGATATCCTCACGGGCGACCAGATCGATGACGTGATGGAGATCTTCGGCGAAAATGCGATCGAGGTCGTCGACGCCTTCCAGAAGGTTCCGGTCGCGGGGAGAAACCTCCTGATCGGGGAAGAGGAGGCCGCGGAGGAGGAGGCGGCCGAGGAGGAGGAGGCCGCGGTCGAGGAGGAAGAGGAAATCGACTATGCCGGCGGGATCAAGGGGAACGATCCCGTCCGCCTGTACCTCAAGGAGATGGGCTCGATCCCCCTCCTGAACCGGGAGGGCGAGGTCAGCCTTGCGAAGCGCATCGAGGACGGGGAGCGCGACATCGTGTCCGCCGTGAAGAACTGCCGCATCGCGCTCGACGAGCTGAGCGACATCGGGGCGAAGCTCAAGCAGGGCGAACTCCAGACCCAGGACGTGATCAAGGACCTGGACGAGGACTCCACGGAGGAGGACGAGCAGCAGGCGAAAGAGAAGGTCCTGAACATCATCGCGCGGATCCGCAAGACCCGCCAGGCCGTCAAGGGCGTCGAGGATCGGCTGAAGAAGCGGGTGCCCGAGAAAGAGCGGAAAACGCTCAAGAAGAAGGAAGCCGAGCTCGGCATGCGCGTCGCGGACCTGATCCAGGAGATCCACCTCAAGGAACGCCAGATCGACGTCATCAGCGGGAAGATCCGCGCGTTCGCCGACAGCATCGAGGAGGCGGAAGGGCGGATCCGGACCTGCACCGAACGGACGAAGCTGCCCGAGAAGGAGATCGTCAAGCTCGTCCGGAGCATCAAGGGGAAGAAGGCGCGGATCGCGAAGACGGCGATGCGGCTGCACGTGGCCAAGGACCGGCTCCTCGAGATGGAGGAGATCATCCGCGATGCCCGGGCGCAGATCCGGAAAGTGGAGAAGGAGGCGGGGCTGGGGGCGGCGGAGCTCAAGGACACCCTTCACGCGATCGAGGAGGGGGAGCGCAAGGTCCGGGAGGCCAAGCGCGAGCTCGTGGAGGCGAACCTTCGCCTCGTCGTGTCCATCGCGAAAAAGTACACGAACCGCGGCCTGCAGTTCCTCGATCTCATCCAGGAGGGGAACATCGGGCTCATGAAGGCGGTCGACAAGTTCGAGTACCGCCGGGGATACAAGTTCTCGACCTACGCCACCTGGTGGATCCGCCAGGCGATCACGCGGGCGATCGC
>JBLNFH010000079.1:0-7640 GCA_050263475.1 Deltaproteobacteria bacterium | reverse complement strand
CCTGCACCACCTTCCCCCCGTCCTCGATCTGCTCCACCTGGCGGCGGATCTCGTACTCCAGCGCCTTCTCCACGTTGCGGAACGAGTTCATGTTCTTGAGCTCCGCCTTGGTCCCGAACGCCTCCTGCCCCTTCGGGCGGACGGAGACATTGGCGTCGCAGCGGAAGGAGCCCTCCTCCATGTTCCCGTCGCACACCTCGAGGTAGACCAGGATAGCCCGCAGGCGGCGCAGGTAGGCCCCCGCCTCCTCCGGCGTGCGGATGTCGGGCTCCGAGACGATTTCAATCAGAGGGACGGAGCAGCGGTTGAGATCGGCAAGGGATGCCTGCGCTCCCGCGAATTCCCCTTCGTGGACGAGCTTGCCGGCGTCCTCCTCGAGATGGATCCGCGTGATGCCGATCCGCTTCGTCCCGCCGTCCGCCTCGATGTCGATGTGCCCGGCCAGGGCCAGCGGCAGCTCGTACTGGGAGATCTGGTACGCCTTCGGCAGGTCCGGGCAGAAATAGTTCTTCCGGGCGAAGACGCTTTTGTTCTGCACCGCGCACGAGGTGGCGAGCGCCGTGCGGATGGCGAACTCGACCACCCTGCGGTTCAGCACCGGGAGGACCCCCGGCATGCCGGTGCACACGGGACAGGTGTTCTCGTTGGGGGGCGCCCCGAAGGCGGCGGAGCAGGCGCAGAAGATCTTGCTCCGCGTGGAGAGCTGCGCGTGGACCTCCAGCCCGATGACCGCTTCGAATTCCATGGCCGTCACACCCTCTCGAGCGGTGCCACCGGCGGGTGCGGCAGCGCCCGCTCGATCGCCGCGGCGGCCATGAACAAGGTCTCTTCCCGGAAATGGTTGGCCAGCAGCTGGGCCCCGATCGGCAGCCCATCCGCGGACATCCCGCACGGCACCGAGATCCCCGGGATCCCCGCCAGGTTGCACGGGATCGTGAAGATGTCGGAGAGGTACATCGTCAGCGGGTCGCCCGTTTTCTCCCCCAGGCGGAACGCCGGCGTGGGCGTCGTGGGGGTGAGGATCGCGTCCACCTTCGAGAACGCGGCCTCGAAGTCCCCGCGGATGAGCGTGCGGACCTTCTGCGCCTTGCCGTAGTAGGCCTCGTAGTAGCCGGCGGAGAGCGCGTACGTCCCGATCATGATGCGGCGCTTCACCTCCGCGCCGAACCCTTCCGCCCGGGTCCGGGACATCATCTCGATCAGCCCCCCGTCGCCCTTCGCCCGGTATCCGTACCGCACGCCGTCGTACCGGGCAAGATTGGAGGAGGCCTCCGCCGGGGCGATGATGTAATAGGTCGCAACGGCGAAGGAGGTGTGGGGAAGGGAGATTTCCACCGCCTGCGCGCCCTGCGCCACGAGGGCGTCGAGCGCCTTCTCCACCGCCCCCCGGACGGCGGGATCGAGCCCTTCCTGCCCGAAATATTCCTTGGGCAGCCCCACCCGCATCCCCTTGACGGGCCGCTCCGCCGCCGCCGGATAGTCCGGCACGGGGCGGTCGACCGAGGTCGAATCGCGGCGGTCGTGCCCCGCGATGACGCCCAGGATCGCCGCGGCGTCGGGCACGGTGCGCGTAACCGGCCCCGCCTGGTCGAGGGAGGAGGCGAACGCGATCATCCCGTACCGGGAGACACGCCCGTAGGTGGGCTTCATCCCGATGACGCCGCAAACGGACGCCGGCTGCCGGATCGACCCGCCGGTGTCGGTTCCCACCCCCGCATAGCACAGGCCCGCGGCCACCGCCGCCGCCGTTCCCCCGGAGGATCCGCCGGGGATCCGGTCGGCCGCCCAGGGATTCCGGGTCGGCCCGAAATGCGAGGTTTCCGTGGAGGAGCCCATGGCGAACTCGTCCATGTTGTGCTTTCCCAGCAGGACCGCGCCGGAAGCGGCGATCTTTTCCGCGACCGCGGCGTCGTACGGAGGCAGGAAGGTGGAAAGGATCCGGCTGCCGCACGTGGTCCGGATTCCCCGCGTGCAGAAGATGTCCTTCAGTCCCACGGGGACGCCATGCAACGGCCCGAGCGCTTCCCCCCTGGCCTGCGTCTCGTCGCGCGCCGCCGCGTCGGCCATCGCCTTTTCGGACAGGACGGTGACGTACGCGTTGATCTTCGGATGGATCCGCTCGATGCGGTCGAGGAGCGCGCGGGTCAGCTCGCGGGAGGAGATCTCCTTGCCGCGGACTTTCCTCGCGGCGTCCTGCAGCGTCCATTCGTGCATCGATTCAGTCCTCGATGATGCGCGGCACGCGGAAGAAGTCCTCGAAGCGGTCCGGGGCGTTCGACAGGAGCGCCTCCTTGTCGCCGAACGGGTGCACGGAATCGTCCCGGAACGGCGTTCCCATCTCCACGGCGTGCGAGGTGGGCACAACCTCCCGGGTATCGAGCGTGTCCAGCTGCCGGATGTAGTCGAGGATCTTGCCGATCTGCTCCCGCAGCCGGTCGACTTCCTCCTCGGAGAGGGCGAGCCGGGCCAGCCGCGCCACGTGCAGCACCTCTTCCCGCGTGATCGCCATCGAAACGCCCCCGGTGCGAACGGTTTTACGGCAGAGGATCAAATCTACCACAGTTTCCGCCCGCGGGAACACCGGCTTCGCCGCCTCGGAGGGGGGACTCCGGTCGTGGCTCCCCTTGCGGCGAAGCCTCGAGGGTGCGCTTTACCTCCCTCCGCCCCCCTCCTGCGGCGGCTCCGCTGGTTGTCCTGCATTTTGGGAACTATGAACCGGGCGGCCGATTTCGCGGCGCGGCGTCACGGGGTATGATGGCCGCATGGCGGCGCATACGTATTTCGCGACGACGTCGAAGGGACTCGAAGGCGTCCTCGCGGAGGAGATCACGGCGCTGGGGGGGAAGCACGCCGCGGTCTCCACCGGCGGCGTCGCTTTCTCCGGGGACCGCGACCTGTGCTACCGGGCGAACCTGTGGCTGCGCACCGCCAACCGGGTGCTGCGGACCCTTTCCGTGTTTCCCGCGCCGGATCCGGGGTCGCTCTACGAGGGGGTGAAAGCGGTCCCCTGGCCCGATCTGTTCCCCGTCCGCAGGAAGATCGCCGTCGAGGCCGCGGTGCGCGATTCGGGCATCACCCACTCGCACTTCGCGGCGCAGAAGGCCAAGGACGCCGTCGTCGACCGGTTCCGGCAGACGGCCGGCGCGCGCCCCGACGTCGACCCCGCCGCTCCCGATGTCCGGATCCACCTTCGGATCCTGCGGGACGCCTGCACCCTGTCGCTCGATACCTCGGGGGAGAGCCTCAACCAGCGGGGATACCGCGTGTCGCCGGCGGAGGCCTCGCTGCGGGAGACGCTGGCCGCGGGGATCGTCCTTCTCTCCGGGTGGGACGGGCGCCTTCCGCTCGCCGACCCGGCGTGCGGCGCGGGGACGCTTCTCATCGAGGCGGCCCTCATCGCCACCCGCACCGCCCCGGGGTCGCTGCGGGAGTCGTACGGGTTCCAGAATCTCTCCGATTACCGGCCGAGAGTATGGGCGTCGATGGTCGAGCGGGCCCGCGCGTCGGTCCGCAGAAGCGGTATCGGGCGGATCGAGGGGAGCGACATCTCCGCCGAGGCGATCCGGGGCGCCCGTCGCAATGCGGAGCGTGCCGGGGTGTCGGATCTTGTCTCGTTCCGGGCCTGCGGCATCCGCGATTTTTCCCCCGGGGACCAGCCGGGCATCCTCCTGTGCAACCCGCCGTACGGGGTCCGCATGGCCGGCGGGGAGGAGGTCGCCGCCTTCTACACGGCGATGGGGGACGCGCTCAAGAAACGGTGCCGGGGGTGGACGGCCTACCTCCTGTCGGGGAACCCGGCGGCCACGCGCCACCTCCGCCTCAAGGCCACCCGCCGGTATCCGCTGTTGAACGGCCCCATCGACTGCCGCCTGCTCAGGTACGAGATGTACTGAAGACACGGAAGGCACAGCCGATGGCCGGAGGCAGGCGTCTTCCGTTAATGCCGCCAATTACAGGGAGTTAAGCGCAATTCCCCCTCCGAGGCGGAGCTGCCGAATCCGCCTTGCATTTCGCGCGGAAAATGTCCATAATTCCAAAACCCTGTTTTCATCACGATACGCTCCAACGGACATCGTCTCCTCAACCGGCGGAATCTCATGCGACGTTCGGAGTGTGGAAAAGGAGAAGATCGAATGCGGTTGAAAAGCGTGCTTGCGGTCATCCCGGCGCTTCTACTCGGCGTGATGCTTGCGGCCCCCAAGGGCGTAGCGGCGGAGGCGGCCATCACCCTCACCTATGCCAACTTCCCCCCGGCGCCGACGTTCCCCTGCGTCCAGATGGAGCGCTGGGCGAAGGAGGTGGAGAAGCGAACGCAGGGCAAGGTCAAGGTGAAGACCTTCCCCGGGGGGACGCTCCTTCCCGCGAAGAACATCCTGGACGGGGTGATCTCCGGCCTGGCCGACGTCGGCAATTTCGCCATGAGCTACCAGCCGGGGCGCTTCCCGGTGTCCGAGGCCGTGGATCTCCCCCTGGGCTTCACGAGCGCCCGGGTGGCGAGCCTCACCCTTTACGACCTGATCGAGAAATACCAGCCGAAGGAGTTCGAAAAGGTAAAGATCCTTACCCTGTTCACCTGCCCGCCGACGAACTTCATGACGAAGACCCCGGTCAAGTCGCTTGCGGACCTCAAGGGGATGGAGCTTCGCGTCGCCGGGACGAGCGCGGAGATCGTGAAGCGCCTGGGCGGCATCCCGGTGGCCATGCCGCAATCGGAAACCCCGGAGGCGATCCAGAAGGGGGTCGTCAAGGGGATGGTGTCTTCGATGGAGATCCTCCAGGACTTCAGGTTCGCCGCGTACACTCCCAACGCCACGATCGCCAACCTGTCGGTGGTCACCTTCGCGGTCGTCATGAACCAGGAGAAGTGGAACTCCCTTCCCGCGGACGTGAAGAAGGTGCTGGACGGCATGCGCCGGGAACAGGCGCTCTGGACGGGGGATTACGTGGACAACCACGTCGCGGAGGCGCTGGCCTGGTCGAAGAAGAACTACGGCCACCAGGTCCATCACCTGCCGGCGGCGGATGCGGAGACCATGAAGGCGCAGCTCAAGCCGATGGTGGACGACTACGTCAAACGGGTTTCCGCGACCGGCCTCCCGGGGAACCAGATCGTCGCCGACGTTCTCGCGCTGAAGAAGAAGAACGAGCAGAAGAAGAAGTAGCCCGCGGTCCCGATGGACATGGAACGGCTTTCCGCGCTCCTGCGGAAGGTCCTTTTGATCGCGGCGGGCGTCGCGCTGCTGGCCCTCACGCTGCTGGCCACCGCGAACGTCGCCCTGAGGATCTTCCGGGTGCCGGTGAGCGGAACCTATGAGGTCGTCTCCTTCCTCGGGGCGATCGTCACCGCGGGGGCCCTGGGCTACACGCAGAAGCGCAAGGACCACATCGTCGTGGACATCCTCTCGGAGAAGTTCCCCCCCGCCGTCAAGCGGTGGATCGACGGGTTAAGCCATGCCCTCATGCTCGGCCTGTTTTCGATCGTGGCCTGGCAGACCTTCGTGTTCGGGGAGCGGCTGCGGCGGACGGGAGAGCTCTCGGAGACGCTGAAGATCGCCTATTCTCCCTTCGTGTACCTGGTCTCCCTGGGGTTCGCCGTCCTCGCGCTGACGATCTTCCTCGACCTGCTGGAGCTGGTCTGGAAGAAGGAAGCGGCGCGGTGAGCGGACCCGCCATCGGCGTGTGCGGCATCGCCGTCATGTTCTTCCTCCTGTTCGCGCTGCGGATCCCGGCGGCCTTCACCATGGCCCTGGTCGGGTTCGCCGGGATCGCCTTCGTGACCACCATCGGGGCCGCCTTCTCGATGGTGGGCGCCGAGATGTGGAACATCTTCTCCAATTACGGGCTGACCGTGATCCCGCTGTTCATCCTCGTCGGGGAGATCGTCCATTACGCCGGCTACAACTTCAGCCTCTACGACGCCACCTACAAGTGGTTCGGCCACTACCGGGGCGGGCTGGCGATGACGACGATCATGGCGTCCGCGGCCTTCTCCGCGATTTCCGGCTCCAACACGGCCACGGCGGCCACGATGAGCGCGGTCGCCATCCCCGCCATGAAGGAGTACAAGTACCACCCGATGCTGAACGCCGGCTCCGTCGCGGCAGGCGCCACCCTGGGCGTCCTCATCCCGCCCTCCATCGTGCTCGTGGTCTACGGCCTGTACACCGGCCAGTCCATCGGCAAGCTCTTCTTCGGGAACGTCATCCCCAGCGTCATCCTGACCGCCGCCATCCTGGCGACGGTGGCCTGGATCTGCCGCGCGCACCCCGACTGGGGGGCCAAGGGCCCGAAGTTCAGCTGGAGGGAGCGGATGCAGGCCCTCCCCGCGGCGATCGACATCCTCGTGCTGTTCGGGATCATCATGTACGCCCTGTTCACGGGCGTCGTGACCGCCACGGAGGCCGCCGCCGTCAGCTGCTTCCTCGGCTTCCTCATCTGCCTGGTGCGCCGCAAGCTCACCTGGAAGAAGTTCCTCGATTCCATGACGGACACCCTGCGCATCTCCTGCATGGTCTTCATGATCGTGGCGGGGGCGGTGATCTTCGCCCGGTTCCTGACGCTCACCCGCCTTCCCTACGAGACGGCGGAGTGGATCCGGATGCTCGCGCTGCCCAACTGGATGGTGCTCTGGGTGATCCTGCTCTGCTACATCGTCGGCGGCTGCATCATGGACGCGCTGGCGTTCCTGCTCGTCTCGCTGCCGATCTTCTTCCCCCTCGTCGTCCAGCTGGGCTACGACCCCGTCTGGTTCGGCCAGGTGATCACGATCGTCACGACGATGGGCTCCATCATGCCCCCCATCGGCATCTGCTGCTACGTCGTCTCCGGGATGTCGGGCATCCCCCTGGCGACCGTCTTCCGGGGCAGCTTCTATTACCTGCCGTCGTACATCGTCTCCATCCTCCTCCTCATGATCTCGCCGTACTGGACCGTGCTGGTCCTGTCCGACCTGGTGCGGTAGCGGCGAATGGATCGTTCGCCGGAAAACCGGGTCCTCCTGCTGGGAAACGAGGCGATCGCGCACGCCCTGCTGGAGAACGGGTGCCGGGTCGCCTCCTCCTACCCCGGGACCCCCGCATCGGAGATCCTCTCCGCCCTGGCCAGGCTCCGGAAGGAGCAGGGGGTCGCGATGCACGCGGAGTGGGCGGTCAACGAGAAGGTCGCCTTCGAGATCGCCTACACCGGGAGCCTGACGGGGCTGCGAGCGGCGGTGAGCATGAAACAGGTCGGGCTCTCCGTCGCCTCCGATCCCCTGATGAGCGCGTCCTACCTCGGGGTCAAGGGAGGGTTCCTGGTGATCAGCGCGGACGACCCGGGCCCCCACTCCTCGCAGACCGAGCAGGACAGCCGGCTGCAGGCGATGATGGCCAAGATCCCCGTCCTCGACCCCTCCTCGCCCGCGCATGCGAAGGAACTGGTTGCGGCGGGATACGAGCTCTCCGAGGTCTTCGAAATCCCCGTGATGCTGCGGCCCACGACGAGGGTCTGCCACGCCTGCCAGGACCTCGCCCCCGGGAAGGTCCTCCCGTTTCCGCGGGAAGCCGATTTCCGGAAATCGACCGCCCGGTGGGCGGCGACCCCCGCGTTCCGCTACGAGCTGCACCGGCAGCTGAACGAAAAGCTTGCGGCCGTCGCGGCCT
>JBLNFH010000078.1:0-9787 GCA_050263475.1 Deltaproteobacteria bacterium | reverse complement strand
GGCCGGTTCCCCATTAGTGTATACTGTATACAGATGAGGCCTCGTAAAACGGGCCCCTGAAAATATAACCTTACATTCACCCAATTGGATGCATCTGCCGTTCATTGGATCTGCGGGGGAGACGGATGCCTGAAACCCCTTCCTTCGACAGAGTACCCTCCGGTTCCTTCCTCGCGATCCCCGATAGCTTCAAGGGTCCATTCAGATGAATCGACTCGGATGGTTCCAGAGAATCCACGGGAACCGGAAGTGGATCGACCTGACGGACAACGTGTTGCTGCCTGCCGACGACCGTGAAATCGACGGGAAGACCGCGCAGCTGCGAAATTGCAAATGAATTGCCGGGGCTGAACGATGCAGGGTGAAAGAAGGGAATATGGAGCGGAATGACCCGCGGATCACGGCGGAACGGGACGGTGCGCTGCTCCGGATCGGGTTGTCCGGCGAGTGGAAAACCGGGAATTCCCTTCCCACGGCGGCCGCCCTGGAGAACTCCCTCGCCTCCGGCGCCGGAATCGCGCGAATCATCCTCGATACCTCGGGCCTTACCGGCTGGGACAGCGGCCTCCTGACCTTCCTCCTCAAGGTATTCGACCGGTGCTCCGCCGCGGGCGTCGCGGTGGAGAAAACGGCCCTTCCCCCGGGGGTCGTCCGGCTCCTCGACCTGGCCACTGCGGTGCCCGAGCGGAAGGGCGCCCGCCGGGAGTCGAAACGGGATCCGTTCCTCGCACGGGTAGGCGACACCGCCGTACGGGCCTGGAAGGCTAACCTCGACGCGGTGACGTTCCTGGGCGAGGTCACCGTGGCGGTACTTCGAATGTTCCGGGGAAAAGCCCGGTTCCGACGCTCCGACCTGCTGGAGACCATCCAGCAGTGCGGGGCGCAAGCCCTGCCCATCGTCTCCCTGATCAGCCTGCTGGTGGGGCTGATTCTCGCATTCGTGGGGGCCATCCAGCTCCGGACGTTCGGAGCGCAGATCTACGTGGCGGACCTGGTGGGGATCGCGATGGTGAGGGAGATGGCGGCGATCATGACCGGGATCATCGTGGCGGGCCGCACGGGGGCGGCGTTCGCCGCGAAGCTGGGGACCATGCAGGTGAACGAAGAGATCGACGCATTCAAGACGATGGGATTCTCCCCGACCGAGTTTCTCGTTCTGCCGCGGGTGGTCGCCCTGTTCCTGATGATGCCGCTCCTGTGCCTGTACGCGGACCTGATGGGGGTTCTCGGGGGGATGATCGTCGGGGTCGGGATGCTCGACCTCGGGATCATGCAGTACTACCTGCAAACCACCCAAGCGGTGAATTTGACACAACTCTGGATCGGGCTGTTCAGCAGCGCGGTGTTCGGAATCCTGGTGGCCATCGCCGGCTGCATGCGGGGGATGCAGTGCGGGCGAAGCGCCTCGGCGGTGGGGGAGGCGACGACGTCGGCAGTGGTCACCGGGATCGTCAGCATCATCGTGGCTACGGCGGTTATCACGGTCATCTGCAACGTGCTGGGGATCTGACGGGCAACGGGGGAACGACCGGGAGATGGGCAGAACGAAGGAACCGTGCATCGTCGTGAAGGACCTGACGATGGCGTTCGGCAGCTTCGTCCTCCAGCGGGACCTGAACTTCACGGTCGTCCGCGGGGACATCTTCATCATCATGGGGGGAAGCGGGTGCGGGAAGAGCACACTGCTGCGCCACCTCGTGGGGCTCCAGACGCCCGCAAAAGGGGAGGTCCTCTACGATGGAACGAGCTTCTGGGACGCAGAGCCTGCGGAGCGGGAGCGGGTCATGCGGCGCTTCGGCATCCTCTACCAGAGCGGGGCGCTGTGGAGCTCGATGACCCTGGCGGAAAACGTCGCACTGCCGCTGGAGGAATACACCAACCTGGACCCGGCCAGCATCCGGGAGCGTGTATCGCTCAAACTGGCGCTAGTGGGGCTCGCGGGATTCGAGGAGTATTACCCCTCGGAGATCAGCGGGGGGATGAAGAAACGGGCCGGGCTGGCGCGGGCCATGGCGCTGGACCCCGACGTCCTCTTCTTCGACGAGCCATCCGCAGGTCTGGACCCGATCAGCGCACGGCGGCTGGACGAGCTGATCCTGGAGCTGCGGGACAGCCTTGGGTCCACGATCGTCGTGGTGACCCACGAGCTGGCGAGCATCTTCACGATCGGGAACAACTCGGTCTTCCTCGACCCGGACCGAAAGACCATGATCGCATCGGGGGACCCGAAGATGCTCCGGGACAAGTGCCCGGACCCGACGGTGAGGAACTTCCTGTCGCGGGGCGAGGCTGGGACCGCCGGGAAGTGACATAGGGATCAGGAGCGCGCAGCCCAAGGAGAATCGGCATGGGAAAAAAGGCGAGCAAAACGACGATCGGCGCATTCGTCATCGGGGCGGTCGCACTGGCGGTCGCCGCGGTTATGGTGTTCGGCTCCGGGAAGTTCTTTTCGGAACGGACCCGGTATGTGATGTTCTTCGACGGGTCGGTGAAGGGGCTGCAGGTGGGCTCCCCCGTGGTGATGAACGGCGTCAAGATCGGCCAGGTGACGGACATCTACGTGGTGGGCGATCTGGCAGCGCTCAAGTTTTACACGCCCGTGTTCATAGAGATCGAGCCGGACAAGATCCGGCTCGCCGGGCATACAAAAGCGACGATCCGGGAATTGATGAGAACGAAGTACCGGTATTATCAACTCTTACTGGCCAAGGGGTGGAAAGCCCAGCTCGTGCTGCAGAGTTTCGTTACCGGGCAGCTGTGGGTCAGCCTGGCGTTCTACCCCGACAAGCCGACCCGGCTGGTCGGACTGATCAAGGATGTCCCTGAGATCCCCACGGTACCCACCACCGTCGAGGAGATGCAGAAGACGATCGAGAACCTTCCGGTGAAGGAGATCGCAAGGAAACTGGACAACGTGATCACGGGGATCGACCGGATCGTGAACTCGCCCGAGATGCAACGGACCATCGCCAACATAGAAAAAGCCACCGGGAACATCGACCGGCTGTCAAAACGCGTGGACTCCCAGGTGGAGCCGCTCTCCGCCGACGTCCGCCGCACGCTGGCAGAGGTGCAGGGGACTCTGGCCTCCTCCCGCGGAACCCTTGCTCGGGCGGAAAAAACCCTGGCATTCAATGACGGGGTTCCCGGCCAGGTCGCCGACAGCCTCCTTGCCACCCTCTCCGCCGCCCGGATCTCCCTGGAAGAGAGCCGGAAAGCGCTTGTGGAGGTGCAAGGGCTCACCTCCCAGAGCGCCAACCTCGGGTACCAGGTCGGAAGCACGCTCGAAGAGATGAAATCCCTCTCCCGCTCCATCCGATCCCTGTCGGATTACCTGGAGCGGCACCCGGAATCGCTGATCCGGGGGAAATCACCCGATAAAGGAGACGTCCGTTAACCCCGTCCCTATCCGAAAAACCGTGGCGGTGTTCCTTGCGGCGGGTCAGGATTACGAGTCCCTCGTGGCGGCGATGAGCCGGGCCCTCGCGACGCTCAGCCGGGAAATCGCGCTGACGAGGTGGCAGCCTTGAATACCCCCGACGTGGCATATTTTTCCATGGAGATCGCCCTCGATCCTGCCGTTCCTACCTACGCGAGTGGACTCGGAATCCTGGCCGGAGACAGCCTGCGCTCGGCGGCCGATCTGGGGGTGCCCGTAGTGGGCCTCACCATGCTGCACCGGAAGCGGTACTTCCGACAGCGCCTCGACGCGCAAGGGAACCGATCCGAGGAACCCGAGGTATGGATCCCGGAGGACATGCATCTTGGAAAGGAAGATGAAGTGTCTTGTGCCAAGTTCCGAGTGGACCCATCACGGGCGACGGGGACGGCAGCCCACGCGGGCATCCCTAGTACTCCTCGAAGTACTTCTGGACCGCCGCCACGTCCTTCGTCTTGGTCAGCGCCTGTTGCAGGAGTACCCGCGCCTTCTGCGGGTTCAGCTCCAGCGCGGCGACGAAGCCGAGCTTGTCGTCGTCGAGCTCCACATTCCGGGCCACTGTGCCCGATCCGACACGGGAACTGCGGACCACGACCACTCCCTTCTTCGCGGCCGCGGAGAGCGCTTCGACCATGGGCGCGGTCGCGTTTCCGTCGCCCACGCCGGCGAGGACGATTCCCTGGGCCCCCGCGGCGAGCGCCGCGTCCACCTGCTCCTTACCCACGTTCGCATATGCGTAGACGATGAAGACCTTCGGCAGCGCGTCGGGTACCGTCCCCGCGAAGACGCTCCCGCTCGTGTGTTTTGGCACCGGCGGGGAGTAGAAACGGGCCCTGCCGAAGAGGACGGTCCCCGCGAGGCCGCGGTTCGGCGAATGGAAGGTCTGCAGCGCGGTGGTGTTCGTCTTCGTCGTCTCGCGCGCGTAGTGGACGTCGTCGTTCAGAACGGCGAGCACGCCACGCCCCTTCGCCGCCGGGTCCACCGCGACGGCGGTGGCGTTGTAGAGGTTCATCGGGCCGTCGGCGGAGATCGCGGTCGCCGGCCGCATCGAGCCCACGAGTACAACGGGTTTGTCCCCCTTCACGACGAGGTCGAGGAAGTAGCCGGTCTCCTCCATCGTGTCGGTCCCATGGGTGATCACGATCCCGGTGACGTCGGGGCGTGTCTGCAGTTCGTTCACACGGCGGGCGAGCCTGATCCAGACCTCGTCGTTCATGTCCTGGCTGCCGATGCTTGCGATCTGCTCGCCGGTCACGCTGGCGAGGTCCTTCATCCCGGGCACCGCCTGGATGAGGGCATCCACCGAGAACGTCCCGGCCTTGTACCCGGCCTCCCCTGGCTTTGGCTGCGCCCCGGCGATGGTCCCGCCGGTTGCGAGGATTACCACGTTCGGCTTCGCCGGCGCCTGCTCCCGGGCGAACGCCGAGGCGGCCGCCAGGGCCATCGCCAATGCCGCCAACGTCCAGATCCGACGTCTCACGCCTCTCATCTCGACCTCCCTCTCGCCGGCGGCCCCGGTCAGGGCGCCGGCCTGTGGGGCACATGCCGTTAAATGTGCAGTTGGCTCTTCTCCCGCCCGGTCTGCGGCGGAAGAGCGAGGGTATTGATCCCGCACCGCTGCCCGCCTCTTCTTTGATGTGTCTTGTGTCGACAGTATACACTATGAGGCGAGGCGCCGAACTTCCGGGTCGCTCCGAGGTGAGTCCATGTTTTCCGGACCGGCCGCCTCCGCGGGGGTGATTCCACCATCCTTTTCACGTTATTGTGACATCTATGCGCAGCGATCCAAGCCAGAGGAGAAAAACCGATGAGGAATTCGATGCTGTTTGAATCTACTTCGATCAACGGGATGAACCTGAACAACCGGTTTGTGCGCTCCGGAACGTGGGAGGGGCTGGCGGACAAGGGGCGTGTCACAAAAAAACTCACCGAGATGATGGTCGAGTTGGCCAGGGGGGAGGTCGGGTTGATCGTCAGCGGTTTCTCCTTCGTGAGGCCCGAAGGCCAATCCGCTCCGGGGCAGATGGCGGCCTACGACAATCGATTTCTATCGGGAATGCGCGACATGGCCACGGCGGTCCATTCGGCGGGAGGGAAGATCGCTCTGCAGTTGGTTCACGGGGGTTGCAACGCGAATTCCAGATTGACCGGCTTGGAGCTTGTAGGCCCCTCCGAAGTCAAGATGGAGGGTAAGATGGCCTGCCGCTCGGCGGGCAGGAAAGAGATCACGGATTTCGTCACCGCTTTCGCCCACGCGGCTGGGCGGGCGAAGGAGGCAGGGTTCGATGCGATCCAGATCCACGCCGCACACGGATTCTTGCTCAGTCAGTTTCTTTCACCCGCGTTCAACAAGAGGACGGACGAATACGGGGGCAGCCTTGAGAATCGGGCACGTTTTCTCTTGGAAGTTGTGAAAAACATCAGGAAGGAAGTCGGCCCCAAATACCCGATGCTCGTAAAGCTCAATTCGGAGGATTTCCTGGAGGGTGGGTTAACGCGCGATGAGGCTATCCATGTCTCGGGCATGCTTGCGAAAGGCTCCGTGGATGCTATCGAGCTCTCGGGAGGTACGGGGGCTTCGCCAATAAATTTGATACCCCCGCGTCCGGGTAGCCTGCCGACCCCGGACAAGGAGGTTTTCTTCAGGGAGGCCGCGAAAGTCTACAAGCGGAACGTTTCCATTCCGCTGATTCTGGTGGGGGGGATCCGCTCCTACGAGGTAGCCGAGCGATTGGTCCGGGAGGGGATGACCGACTACATTTCCATGAGCAGGCCGCTGATCTGCGAGCCGGGGCTCGTCAAGCGCTGGCGGGAAGGGGATCGCCGCAAGTCCGATTGCGTCTCTGACAACGCCTGTTTCGCACCCGCGTCGGAGGGAATCGGGGTCTACTGCGTGACCATGGCCAAGAAGCGCAGCAGGGCGGGGAAATAATAGTGGTGCAGTTGCAGTAGCCGCTCCATGCGGGGCCCAGCACCACGATCCCTTCTCCCGCCGGCACAGCAAGGACGCAAGCGCCGCGGGGTGGTGGGAAACCCCGCAGGATGATGCTGACGGTGGTGACCCGCTCGTGCCGCAGAGAGGATCGAGGGGCGTAGTTCGTTTCCGTCAGCCTCCCTGCTGGCTCTTCAGTTTCTCGTTCGGCCGGATCTCGAGCTGAACCCGCCGATTCGACTGCCGCCCTTCCGGTGTGGAGTTGTCGGCGACCGGGTCGGAGGCTCCGTACCCTATGACGCTCGTCCGCGACGGGGGTACGCCGTCCTTCGCGAGCAGGTTCCGGACCGCCTCGGCCCGCCGTTCGCTTAACTTCTGGTTGTACTCCGGTTTTCCGGTGGAGTCGGTGTGCCCCTCCACGGTGATGTAGGTGTCGGGATATTTCACCAGCACCTCCGCCGCCTTCGCGATCGAATCCCTGGCCGCGGGCTTCACGTTGTACTTGTCGACGTCGAACAGGATTCCCGAGGGGAGAGCGACATACAGCTTGTCCCCGTCGCGGGCGATTGCGGCTTCGGGGAGTTTCCGCTTCATCTCCGCCGCCTGCCGGTCCATGTAGTTTCCGATGGCGCCGCCCCCCGCCGCTCCCACGACACCGCCGATGAGGGCTCCCGTTCCGCGGTGCCCTCTCCCGGCGATCAGCGCTCCGGCGCCCGCGCCCACCGCGGCGCCTCCCAGGGCCCCGATCGCCGTTCGCTTGTACTCCTTCGTCCCGTCGGGGTTCGTCGCGCACCCGGTCGAAAGCACCAACAGCGCCGACATCATCAAGGCAGCCACATTCACTGGAATCCTCGTTTTCATCTCTCCCCCCCGAATTCTTCTCTTCCGGAAATTACACATTCGGCGTCGCGTGGAAGATTCCGAAATCTTTCTGCTCTTGCGAGACTCCGCAAGGGCCGGAAATCCGGTGTTTCGACTGCCCCGAGCAACCGGACGAAGGTTTTTACACGAACCATGCCATGACAACCGTTGCTGGAGGGGGTGGCGGGGAAACCCGTGGGGGTTCGAGTTCCCCCTCGGCACCATCGCAATACCCAAGGTGAGCTTGATCGGAAGGCCCGGAAATTATTCTACGAGGCGTATCCTTTCTCGATCGTTCCCCGTCTACGCTAACAAAAACAGAAATCCCACCGAGGGGGGAGACCGATGAGAAATACGGGCGGTGGCGGACCAGCCGGCAAAGCTGAGGCGAACGACGGACCTGAAGTGGTGCGCATCGAGAAGACAAAGAACAGTTGCCGTCTATGCGAGGACTACGCGGAAAGACAGAAGTCCAAACCGGTGGCGGTGATGAGCTGCGAGGGTGCGTGTCTGCGGGGCGAGGTGGCCCGTCAGGCAGCCAATATCCTTTGCCACTCTCTTGCACCGGAGAAAACGGCAAGGATTTGCCTGGGGAGCGCGTTCACCAAGGACACGGGTCAGCGGGCCCTGGTTCGCGAGGCCACACGAGTGATCGCCCTGGAGGGATGCTTCATCAACTGCTCGTCACGCATGATGAGCGGAGCAATAGATGGTCTCACTCCGGAAGTCATCGTTGCCGACCGACTCTACGACTTCGATCGCGGGATGTTCGGGATTGAGGAGATGCCGCCCGAGCAGATCCAGGCCCACGCGCTTGCCGTTGCGCAGCAGATCGCGGATCGTCTGTAAGTTTTTAAATGAGTTCCCGGCCTCCGGGAGGAAATCAAATTTCCAATTCTGGGAGAAAAATCTGGATTAGAGTAATCCTATGGACTCTTTCGCAGAAGACTTCAAGACGATCCATGCTTCTTATCGTCCGCGAATCTGCCGGTACCTGGCGCGACTCGTCGGACAAAACGAGGCGGAGGACCTGACGCAGGAAGTGTTCGTGAGGGTCAGCCGGGCCCTCCCGGACTTCAGGGGAGAGGCAAAGATCTCCACCTGGATCTATCGTATCGCAACGAACGTGGCCACGGACAGATTGCGGAGCAGGTCATTTAAAGAGACCCGGCGCGACAAAGCAATCCCTCCTGGCGAAGGATCCATCCCAGAGGTCGATGCGTTGCCGGAGGAAAAGACCCCCTCGCTGGAAAGACAGCTGGTGCGGGAGGAAATGAGTTCGTGCGTCCACGATTACATCAACACCTTGCCGGAGAGTTACCGCGTCGTGGTGACCTTGAGCGAGATCGAGGGGATGACCAATCCAGAAATCGCCGAAGTTTTGGGATTGACTCTGGATACCGTCAAGATCCGGTTGCATCGGGGGCGCGCGAAGTTGAAAGAGAAACTCAAGACCGGATGCAATTTCGAACGAGATGAAGAAGACATCCTGGTTTGTGATCCGAAAGCCGATCCCGATCGTTCCAGCTAAGAAATCCTGCATCATCCAGACTCGGGCGCATCCATAATCTCCTTGTTCCAGTCTCCGTTTGCTCGTCGCGCGAAGTTTCTGAAGCAGAGCCGCCGGTGTAGCGCGGAAACATGTGGGTGTATCCAAATTCCTCGGCCGCTCGTCTGCAGGAGTAAAAACCGGGAGGTTCGTGAGAGATGAAGCTGGATGAGAAGACCAAGGAACTGATTGCGGTGGGGGCCTCCATCGCGGCACATTGTCAGCCGTGCCTGGAGCATCACTCGAAGAAAGCGCTGGAGTTGGGATCGGATGAGGAGGAGATCGCGGAAGCGATCGAGACGGGAAAGCAAGTCGGGAAGGTAGCGGCCGCCTGCCATCCGGCGAAAACCATGCCCTTCCGCTGCTGTTCGTAAGGAGAAGCCAATGTTTCCTTTCTATTTCGGACCCGGGTGCTGGTGGTTCCTCCCTTTTATGGGGATTATTGTTTTCATGGTGCTTGCCTGCTTTCTGTTCCGGCGGGTCTTCCACGGCGGCGCGTTCTGCTGTGCCGGGGGAGCCAGGGGAAGAGACGCCGCTTCAGGCGATCCCTTGGGAATCCTTAAATCCCGATACGCCAAGGGAGAGATCAGTCGCGAGGAGTACGAGCGGATGAGGAAGGAGATCCGGGAGGAAGATCGGGAGGGTGGCAAGTAATCGATTCGTACTCTTCAATTGTATTGACGTTAAGGAAAGCTCTGCTGGATTCGCCGATGGTAGCAAGTTCCTTCGGAGTGAGATATCGAATCCGGATTTGGGGATAGAAATCGTAAATCCGGTAGTTTCGGGCATCCAATAGCTTTTTCATCGGTTCGAGGCACCGCTTGCCATAGAGAGCGAACAGGGGTTCCGGATAGTCGCCACTGAGAGGAACGACGGCATCAAATCCTTCTCCAAGGGAGATAATGAGACGGAGTATGGAGGGGCTGGCATATGGAAGGTCGCAGGCCGATGCAAAGATATATGGAGTCTCCGCTCGGAACAAGCCGGTATAGAGACCCCCGAGGGC
>JBLNFH010000077.1:0-4754 GCA_050263475.1 Deltaproteobacteria bacterium | reverse complement strand
ATCCGCAGGACCGGCTCGGTGCCGCTGTACCGCACGACGATCCGGCCCCGGGCGCCCAGCTTCTTCTCGAAATCGGCCAGAGCCTTCTGGAACCCCTTCAAGTCCTCCAGCGGGACGCGCTGCTTGAGCTTCAAATTCAGGAGCACCTGCGGATATGCGACCAGCTCCTTGCCCAGGTCGGCCAGCGGTTTGCCTGACTCGACCATCACCGCCAGCAGCTGCAGCGCCGCAAGGACGCCGTCCCCGGTCGTCGCGTGGTCGAGGAAAATCAGATGCCCCGACTGTTCCCCGCCGAAATTGTACCCGCGCGCGCGCATCAACTCGACCACGTAGCGGTCGCCGACCTGGCTGCGCACGAGCTTGATCTTCCGTTCCTTCAGGAACAGCTCGAGCCCGATGTTGCTCATCACGGTGGCGACCACGGTGTTCTTGCGGAGCTTCTTCTTCCGCAGCATCTCATCGGCGCAGATCGCCATGATCCGGTCGCCGTTCTGCACCTCCCCCTTGTGGTCGACGACGATCACCCGGTCGGCGTCCCCGTCGAGCGAGATCCCGAGGTCGGCCCGATGCTCCCGCACCGTTTCGGACACCACCTCCGGGAACAGGGAGCCGCAATTGTCGTTGATGTTGAGCCCGTTCGGGGCGACCCCGATCGGGATCACCTCGGCCCCCAGCTCCTGGAACACCTGGGGAGCGATCTTGTAGGCAGCGCCGTTCGCGCAATCCACCACGATGCGCAGGCCGTCGAGCGACAGGTGCGCCGGGAACGTGTTCTTGAGATACACGATATATCGGCCGGTGGCGTCGTCGATCCGATGCGCCCTGCCGATCTGGGGCGACGGGATACGGGCCTCCTTCAAGTGGTCCCCGTACATGATCGCCTCGATCCGCTCCTCCAGGTGGTCGGGCAGCTTGAAGCCGTCCCGCCCGAAGAACTTGATCCCGTTGTCCTGGTACGGGTTGTGGGAAGCGGAGATCACGACGCCCGCATCCGCGCGCATGGAATGGGTGAGAAACGCGATGCCGGGAGTGGGCAGGGGGCCGACAAGCAGGACATCGCCGCCCATGGCGCAGATCCCCGCCGAGAGCGCGGTCTCGAACATGTAGCCGGACAGCCGCGTATCCTTGCCGATGACGACCTTGTGCCGCCCCCCGTTGTTCCGGAAGATGTGCGCCACGGCCTGGCCCAGCGCCAGCGCGTTTTCGACGGTCATCGGGTCGGTATTGGCGACCCCCCTCACCCCGTCGGTCCCGAACAGCCTGCTGCGCAAATCCCCTCCCTATTTCCGGAAATGGACCGTCACGCGGACGATCGAATTCCCGACGATTTTAGCATGCCCCTCCCGCAATTCCACCCGCACGTTTTCCGTAAAGGAATCCGCGCCGGTTTCCGGCAGCAACACGGGGGCGGGTAGCGATTTCAGCCGCGCGAAGTCGTCCGGAAGCGCCTCGACCTCCAGGGTCGATGGGAGGATCTCGATCTTCGACACCCTGCGCCGGGCCTCCGACACGCCGATGAACCGGACGAACACCGGCAGGCTGCGGCTTTCGAGCCGCTCCAGGTAGACGTCGATCGTGGCGGGATAAACGTGCTGGACCTTGAGCCCCGGGGGCGCCTTGATCGACCGGTCGTCCAGGGGGACCATCTTCTTCCCGGCATTGGCGCCGGCCAGGTCGATCGCGGCGGAGATGTCGGCCGGGTTCAGCGTTCCCAGGAGGGACGGCGGGCCGGCCAGGCGCACCTCCACCTGCCGCTCCACCTTGTTCGTGATCGTCAGCCCCGGCGGAACGTTCCGGATTTCCAGGGGGACGACGAAACCGACCTGGACCTTGCTCTCCCCCGCGACGAACCACCACAGGGCGACGGCCAGCACCAGGGCGACGGCTTTCAGCCCCAGGCTCTTCCGGAACACGCCCCGAACGAAGCGGGCGACGTGGGCCCAATCAACCACTTGTGCCTCCGCCCTTGGCAAACAGCCTCGACAGGGTGTCTTTCAGCTCGATCGCGCTGGCGACGCCTTCCATCTGCCGGTCGTGGAACACCGTGACCTTGCCCGTCTCCTCCGATACCACGATGGATACGGCATCGGTCTCCGCGCATACGCCCCACCCCGCCCGGTGCCTCGTCCCCATCCGCTTCACCACGGAAGACTCGGCGGGGATCGGCAGGATCACCCCGGCGGCGGCAACGCGGTCGTCGCGGATCACCACCGCCCCGTCGTGCACCGGCGACTTGGTCGAAAGGATGGACGCCATCAGCTCGTGCGAGAAAATGGCGTCGAGCTTCTTCCCGTGCTCGACGTATTCCTGCAGCCCCATCTCCCGCTCGAGCAGGATGATCGCCCCGATCCGGTCCGACGCCAGACGGAAGGAGCACTGCACCAGGTCGTCGATGAAATCGGGCTTCGGCGCCGCCGGGGCCCTTCTGAAGATGCGCGCCTGCCCCATCTTGGCCAATCCCCGCCGGATCTCGCTCTGGAAGATCACCACGAGGATGATGATGATCCCCCCGAGGAAATTCCCGACGAGCCACTGGAACGTGACCATCCCGATCTTCTTGGATAGGACGAACATGAGCAGCAGCAGGAGCAGGCCGAACAGCATCTGCACGGCGCGCGTCCCGCGGATGAACAGCAGGACCCAGTAGATGATGAAGGCCACGACCAGGATGTCCAGGACGTCCGCGAACCGTATCGGGGGGATGAAACCTAGCATTCGGCCCCCTCCCGGATGGCGGCCGCCATCCGGACGGCGTCCTGCATCTCCTTCACGTCATGCACGCGGAAGACGGCCGCGCCGTGGAATGCCGCGATCGCAACCGCGGCGGCGGTCCCCAGGACCCGGTCCGGGGCGTCCTTCCCCGTGGTTTTCCCGATAAACGCTTTCCGCGAGGGGCCCAAAACGATCGGCCTGCCCAGGTTGCGCAGGTCGGGCAGATGCCGGTGCAGCGCAAGGTTGTCCTCGTACCGTTTCCCGAACCCGATGCCCGGATCGACCAGGATCCGCTTCCCTTGGATCCCCGCCTGCTGCGCCGCCCCGATCCTTTCCGAAAGGTCGTCGAGCACTTCGTCGAACAGCGACTCGTAGGAAGGCGACGCCTGCATCGTGGCCGGGATCCCGCGCCGGTGCATCAGCACGACGGCACAACCGGATTCCCGTACCGCCGCCGCCATCTCCGGGTCGTCCGCAAGCGCGCTCGTGTCGTTGACCATGTGCGCCCCCGCGGCGATCGCTTCCCTGGCCACAACCGCCTTGGTCGTGTCGATCGAAAGGAGGGCATCGGTTTTTTGCGCCAGCTCGCGGATCACCGGGACCACGCGGGAGATTTCCTCCTCCGCCGCCACGGGATGGGAACCCGGACGCGTCGACTCCCCCCCCACGTCGATGATGTCGGCCCCTTCCGCGGCCATCGCAAGCCCTCTTTCGACCGCCTTTTCCGCGGGGTAATACTTCCCCCCGTCGGAAAAGGAATCCGGGGTCACGTTCAGGATCCCCATGATCATCGAGGAAGGCCCCACCCGAAGCTCCCGCCGCTCCCCGCACGGGACGACGAACTCCTTTTTCAGGTATGTCTCAATCGCCTCGGCGACCGGACCCAATGCACCCCGCGCCGCATCCCCCTCGCGCATCCCGTCGTCCAGCCGATCGACCGACGCGACGGAGAAAAAAAGATGCCGCTTCCCCCACGCCATGGGGACTCCCCAACGGGCAAGAAGCGGCAGGAGGGCGTGCGCCGGATCCCCGTCGGGAACCGCAAGAAGGTACGGGCGCAGATCGCGAAGCAGGCGAGTCGTGTCCGCCCGGGATACTCCCTGGAAAGCCAGACGGCGGCCGGCGTCCTCCGGGTCGAGCGCGTGCAACACCCGGATCACCGGACTGCCGTCCCGAATTCAGGCCGGAGAGCCGGCTTGGCTTGGAGGTACCTCTCCCGCGGCGGGCACCATTTCCACTACGATTCTCTTGATCTCGGCGCCGTCGATGACCTCTTTTTCCAGGAGGGTCTTGGCGACCCGGTGCAGCACGTTGATGTTGTCTTTCAGGATCGCCGTCGCGCGCTCGTAGCAGGAGGTGACGATCTCCGCGATCTCCTGGTCGATGTCCCGCGCCGTCGCCTCGCTGTAATCCTGGTGCCGGGTCATGTCCCTTCCCAGGAAGATCAGCTCCTGCTTCTGCCCGAAGGTCACCGGCCCGAGCTTGTCGCTCATCCCCCACTCGCAGACCATCTTCCGCGCCAGCAGCGTCGAGCGCTCCAGGTCGTTTCCGGCCCCGGTGGTGAGCTCCCCGCGGACCAGCTCTTCCGCCACGCGTCCGCCCATCAGGATCGTGATGTTGTTCTTCAGGTATTCCCTCGAATAGGTGTGCCGCTCGTCGATCGGAAGCTGCTGGGTGACCCCCAGCGCCATCCCGCGCGGGATGATGCTCACCTTGTGGATCGGGTCGGCGCCGGGAGTCAGCGTCGCAACGATCGCGTGCCCCGCCTCGTGATAGGCGGTGGACTTTTTCTCCTCTTCGCTGATGATCATCGACCGGCGCTCCCGGCCCATCATCACCTTGTCCTTGGCCATCTCGAAGCAGTCCATCGTGACGTTCGACAGCCCCACGCTCGCGGCGTGCAGCGCGGCCTCGTTGGCGAGATTGGCGAGATCGGCCCCCGTGAATCCGGGGGTGCCCTTGGCGAGCACCTCGAGGTTCACGTCCGCCCCCAGGGGAATCTTCTTCGTGTGGACGCCGAGGATCTGCTCCCGTCCCTTCAC
>JBLNFH010000076.1:0-4786 GCA_050263475.1 Deltaproteobacteria bacterium | reverse complement strand
TGCGGGGGCGCGTAAGTGAACGCAACAGCCGGCACGGGCCGTAGAAAAATATTCCTCATCGAGTTGAGTCCCTCCGTTCCCAATCTGGGAAAATTTATCGTCATGCCGCGGTTCGGTATGCTTGCGATTGCATCCATTCTGTCCGATAGAACGGATTACGACGTATCCCTGCTGTTCGAACCGTACGTGGGGAACCTTGACATCGACAGGATCGCCCGCGAAGAGCCACGTTTCATACTGCTCAATGGCCTTACTACCACCGCCGATCAGAATGAAGGGTGGATCGAGCGACTCCGGGACCGGATGGGCGGCGCGGTTACCGTCATTGCCGGTGGGGAGCATGCCACGATGTTCCCGGAAGACGCAAAACGGTACGCGGACTATATCCTGGCTTACGAAGCGGACGACACGGCGGTCCCGCTTCTTGCGGCCCTCGAGGAGTGCGACCCGGAATCCAGGGAGTCGTTGTTGTCCCAGATCCCCGGACTGCATTACCGGGACCTTGCGGGTAAATGGCGGTTCAACAGGGACCCGGCCCGGGTGGCGCAGATCGATTACCGGTACGATTTTACGATTGTCCCCGGTGCGGAATCCGCCGGTCGGAGGTTTCGAACCGCCCACATGCCGCTCCAGACATCGCGGGGATGCAGGTACGGATGCTCGTTTTGTACCTGGATCAGCCTCTATGGGAAATCGGGTTACTGCGTCCGACCCGTAGAGGATGTCCTGCACGACATCGTCCATACCATCGAGTACACGGGTGTCCGGAACTTCATCGTCGCCGACAACCTTTTCGCCGGTGACGTCCCTTACACGGAAGACCTGATGGACCGGATCATCCGGACCTTCGAAGGGCGCGACGACAAGCCCCTGTTGACGGTACTCTGCAGAGCCGACCAGTTTGCGGAGGGCCCCGACGCGCTATCGGAGAAAACGATCCGGACGATGGCCAAGGGCGGCGTTGCCAACGTTTGCCTGGGGCTGGAGTCGATCAACAGCCGCAGCCTCCTCCAAATGAGGAAGAAATCGGATCTCCAGACCTATTACGCGGCTTCGGATTGCCTGCGCCGCAACGGTATCGGGTTCGCCGGAACCTTCGTGGCCGGCTTCGATGGAGACAGCTACGAAGACGTTGTGAACATCGCCGAGTTCGGCGAACGTGTCGGGCTCTTTACCATCCAGGTCTATGCCAGAAACATCGCTCCCGGAACCGTGGATGAGATGCTGTCGGGGAACCGGAATATTCCCGGGGGCTTGAACAAGTATCGCAACGGGCACGCTGTGAACTTTTTACCCAGCCGAATGCTTCCCAGCGATCTGCAGAGGGCGATCTTCGAGGCGCCCTTCCGGTTTCACAAGAAAGAGAACCTGAAGGACAAGCTCGCCCTGAGGGCGTTTCATGCGATTTGGAATGGGATCGCTCCTCACCATGAAGGCCTTCTTGCACTCGAGCGAGAGATCCTGATCCCGGAAGGGGTCTACAAGGAGTCGGGCTCGGGGTATATATTGAACGATAAGGCGCTGGGCGCATTGACGGGAGACGAGGACGGATTGGAATCCTTCGCAAGGAGAGCTGCGGCAATCTTCAGAAAAACGGACCAAATGACGCCGGTCCGCAGGGTTTCGGCACATGCGGCACCCGCCATAGCCTGAAGATGTTCAAGGTCGATGTCGTGGAGGGCGATATCGCCCGGTACGTCATGGCGAGGCGCCTCCTCGGCAAGAATCTCTATCGCGCCGCCTGTTATCTGACGGACGGCCTTCTCGTCGACACGGGGATTCCCCTCCTCTGCGGGAAGATCGACAAGGCGCTGTCGGGCAAACCTCTTACCGCGATCGTCAACACCCATGCGCACGAAGACCACATGGGGGCCAACGCGGTCCTGCAGAAGGGACGCCGCGTCCCCATCTACGCCCATGAAAAAGCCCTTCCAGTGCTGTCGGATCCGGGAAAGCTGTCCCTGCTTCCCTACCAGAAGCTGTTTTTCGGGGAGCCCGCCCCTTCGACCGGCAAGCCCATCGGCAACTCGATCCGCACGGAACGGTACACCTTCAAGGTGATCCGCTCCCCGGGGCACTCCTCGGATCATGTCGTGCTTTACGAGGAGAGAAAGGGATGGCTCTTCTCGGGGGATGCCTTCATCGGGGGGAACGACCGGGTCTTCCGGGAGGGGTACGACGTCCTCGAGATGACGAAGACCTTGAGGAAGCTGGCGTCGCTGGGAGCCGGCGTGATGTTCACCGGCATGGGGAACGTCGTCCGCAATCCGGCAAAACAGATCGAGCGGAAACTATCCTACTTCGAGGAGACCTCGCGCAGGATCGGCAAGCTTCACAGGGAAGGGATGGCTCCGTCGGAGATCGCAAAACGCCTCTTCCCGGGGGATTTCACCGTTCGGCTGGTCACCTTGGGGGACTTCACCGCCGTGAAGTTGGTCCAGTCGTTCCTGCGTGCCTCGGGAGAAATCTGAGCCCGGCCGCAGGGCAAGGTCCATCAACCGTAACTTCCCCCGGACGAAGAGTCGGAGATGCTGATCCGCCGGATGAGCGCCTTCCTGACCCGGGCGATCTCCTCCTTCAGTTCATCGACAAGAACGAGCCGCTCCGCCATCGTTTCCTTTCCCTGCATATGCTGGAGCCGGTCGCAGATGTCCATGGCGGCGAGAGCACCGATCGAACCCGATATCCCTTTCAGCGCGTGGGCGGCGTCGCAGAGCCGCTTCACGTTTTTCATCTCCGCGGCGACTTCCATTTCCCGGATGCGCTTTTCGCTGTCCCGGATGAAGATCCACACGAGGTTCTTCACGAATTCCTTCGTGGGGCCCATCGCCTCGATCTCCTCGAGGGTCGCCTCGTCTAAACCCGGGAGGATCTTTTTCTCCACCGTCTCCTGCACGGGCTCTCCTCCGGCGGCCGCGGGGGGAAGGATGATGTGCGAAGTGAGGCTCTGGAGCGTGGACAGAACCTTTTTCGTTTCGAATGGCTTGGTCATGTAGGCCTTGATCCCGGCCTTCTCGCAGGCCCTCCTCGAGTCCGTGGTGGCGTCGGCCGTCAGCGCGACGAGCGGGATAGGGGTATTGTCTTTCATTTCGGCCAAGTACCTCCTTGCGGCCTCCAGGCCGCCCATGACAGGCATATTCAGGTCGAGAAGCGCGATGTCGAGCGTCTCTTTCCTCAGGGCATCCAGTGCTTGCTGACCGTCACTGACGACTTTGACCTCGTGGCCTGCCCGCTCCAGCAGCTTCGCGATGACCATCTGGTTGGTCGGGTTGTCCTCGGCCACGAGGATCCTCAGGCGACGGAAAGCCGCATTGCCGACCCCTGCGGCGACGGGGACGGAGGCTTGCCAATCCTCCACATAGGGAAGGAGGTAGTGCATGGCCCCCATGAGGTCTCGCAGCGACTCGGGGGAATCCACTACCGCCCTGTAGCCGTGCTTCGATGCTTCCTCGCAGGTTGCGCCGGGAGAGCCGTCTCCGATCAGCAAGAGCCGTATGTTTTGGAGGGCCCCCATGGTTTTCAACGACTCCGAGAACCGGTACGGGTCTTCGTTCAGGCCCTTCCCCGCCACGATGGTGACATGGCAGGTCGACCGGTCCTTCGTGATGCGGCTGACATAGTCGTATGCCTGCCCCGTGTTGCGTACCCGTCGGATATGCTTGACTCCCCAGGAAAGGAGGAACCCATTGACCGTCTCGGCGATCCCGTCGTCCGCCGCGACCAGGAGCACGCGGGTCCTGGAGATCGGGGTGCCCATCGATGCCAGGGCGGCGGATGCCGGCTGCTTCTCCAGCTTGACCGTGAACCAGAATGTGCTTCCCTTTCCCAGTTCGCTTTCCACGCCGATCTTGCCGCCCATGAGATCGACGAGCTCCTTGGAGATCGTCGTCCCGAGGCCCGTCCCGCCGTATTTCCTCGTGATCGAATCGTCCGCTTGCGTGAACCGTTCGAAGATCCGGATCCTGGCGTCATTCGTCATGCCGATCCCGGTGTCGGCAACCTCGAAGCGGACCGTCACGCTCTCCTCGTCCTCGGCATCCTGCAGGACCCTCAGCGCGATCTCTCCCTTCTCCGTGAACTTGGCGGCGTTGGAGAGAAGGTTGGTGACGACCTGGCGGATCCGGGACGCATCTCCCTTGAGGAGGAACGGCAGGGAAGGGGATACCACCACGCGGAAGGACAGGCCTTTCGCCTTGACCTGCCGCAGAACGATCGAGGCAGTGGTCTTGATGAACGCGTGGAGGTCCATGTCTTCCGGGTGGATCTCGACTTTTCCTTCCTCGATCTTGGAGATGTCGAGGACGTCGTTCACGAGCGACAAAAGTGCGGAAGCGGATGCCCTCACCGCTTTGACGTATTCCTGCTGATCCGGGTCCATGCGCGTATCCGTGAGGAGTTCCATCGTGCCCAGGATCCCGTTGAGCGGCGTCCGCATCTCGTGCGACATGTTGGCGACGAATCTGGACTTCGCCCGGTTGGCCTCCTCCGCCCTCTCCATCGCCCTGGTGACCTTGCTGATCATCACGCCAACGAACATTGCGGGGACGAAGAGAAGCCCGAGCAGAAGACCGATTCCGAGTTCCCTGACCGATAGCCAGAACGGCGAGTACTGGAGTACCGCTCCGAAACACACCAGGCAAAGAAACATTCCGTAAACGAGGTAGTTTTTCCCGTATCGAAACGAGTACCCGAACATGTTCCAGTACAACACGAGCACCAGGGGCGACCCGGGCAAGCCGGAAAGATACATGCCGTAGCAGACGATCGCGGTATCCAATGTCAGCCC
>JBLNFH010000075.1:0-4275 GCA_050263475.1 Deltaproteobacteria bacterium | reverse complement strand
AAGCTCCGCCGGACCCGGGGGAAGGATCGGGGGGTAGTAGAGCGTCCATTGGACGGCATCCCGGGGACGCGCCACGATACGCACCACCGGCGGCTTGCCTTCCTCGGCCACGGCGGACTGCCCCGCCGCAAGCCGGATCCCGCCGAACCGATTCTCCACGAACACTTTTCCCTCGAAGTTCGACACGAAGGTCCGCCCGGTGGCGACCGCCAGGAGGAATTCCGTCCCTTCGACGCCCGCGTTTACGTAAGGCGTGGTGCACTTGAAGGCTTTTGGGGTACGGGTGATGAAATAGACCGAGCCGACCAGCAGGTCGAGCAGGTAGTTCCGTTCCTTCTCGGGCTCGTAGAACCGGATCGTCGTGTTCTGGTCCACCCGGAGGAGAGTGTCGTTCGAGAGGAGGAGGTCCGCACGGCCTTTTTCCTGCACGCGGATCGTGTCGCCGGGACAAACGGTATCGTTCAATTTTACCGGAAGCCGTTGCGCCTCCCCCGCCCGTTGGACCTGGACGATCCCCTGGGCCGAGACCACCTTTGCGACCCATTGGGCGCAGGTCGCCGCCGTCGCGGCGGTCGGGAGAACGGCTGCGGCAAGGAAGACGGTTACGCGGAGCGCCATTGTCCACGGAGAGGCCCCTGGTTGCTTCATGGATTACCTCCGATTTTTTCCCCCTGTACCTCCGCTATGACACAAGGGAAGTGACAGATTAGGGACAGATTTACTTCTGGTCGATGTGAACGACACCGTTCCATGATTCCCCCGGAGGACGTGTGCGGTACCGTTCGCAGAGCTGCAGATAAAACTCCGAAGGGCCATCTCTCCCCGCGAATTCGACGGTTTCCCGGAATTTCCCGATCGCATCCTCGAAGGAATGTTGACGGAACCATTCCAGTCCCTTGGCGAATTTCCCGCAGACGCCGATTTTTCGGTCGTCCGCTTCTTCCCTGCGGCAGAGCAGTTCGTGAACGACGACGGGCTGGGACTTGCCGGCGAGCCGGAACGCCCCGATCTCCCGGGTCAGGAAACCGTCGAGTTGGACGATCGCCTCGTCCGTCGCGAGAATTTGGGTCCCCAGGTACTTGTTGAGGCCCTCGATCCGCGTGGCCGTATTGACGATGTCCCCGATGGGGCGATACTCATAGTGATCGCCCGCGCCGAGGCTCCCCAGCAGGATGCGGCCGGAATGCAGGCCGATCCGGGTCGGCAGGTTCACGGCCCCGATACGGCCGTCGACTTCCTGGATGGCAGTGGCGATATCGAGCGCCGCCAGGCACGCCCGGTTCCTTTGGGAGGATTCCGGGTTCGTCGACACCCAGATGGCCAGCATGGAGTCGCCGATCACGTTCGAGACGGCGCCGCGATGTTTTTTCACGGGGCCGAAGACGATTTCATAGTATCGGTTCATAAAGCGGCTCAGTTCCTGCGGGTCCAGGGTTTCGGACAGGGAAGTGTAATGTTCGGCGTCCGTCGCCAGGCACGTTCCGTAGACCAGCTGGTCGCCCGCCTTGATGGCCGATACCTTCTTCGCCAAATGGTCCACGACGTCGTTGGGCAGGTAATTCTGGAAAGCCTGCCGGATGTTGTGGCGCTCCTTTTTCACTTCGACATATTTCCAGATCATCCCGGCGGACAGTGCGAGGGGCGCCTGGATAAAGGCCGGGACGATGACCGGGTACCAGTATCCGGAGCCGAATTGGTAGCGGGCCGCCAGAAGGTAGAGGAAGCAGAGTCCCGAAGTGGCCACGGCGGCATAAGCGGGAGTAAGCATCCGGCACAGAACGCCGATCGCCAGTCCCCAGAGGAATATCGTGGCGACGTGAAATCGGAAGCTTTGGGGCCGTACAGGGCGGTCCTCCAGGAAGTTGGCGAAAGCGGTGGCGGCGATTTCCACGCCGCTGATATCCAGGCCGCTCGGTTGCGAGAATACCGTATAGAAGCCGTCTTTCTGCTCCTGCTGGAGGACTTCGGAAGACCCGACGAAAACGGCCTTCCCTTTCACGTCGATTTGCCGTCTGGCGGCCTTGCCTGCGTCCCCGATCTCCAGCGCCTGGTCGAAACGGACGGTGGGGATGGTTCGGGGAGGGCCGTAGAAATTCAGGTATCTGTAATTTTGGCTCTGGTACATGCGGATGAGGGAACGGAGCAATTGCCTCTTTTCCCGGTATTCGGGAAACAGGGGGGAGCCTTCCACGTCGGCGATCATCTTTTCCGCGCAGGCCGGGTCGTTCTCGAAAAAATTGCGCAGGGCGCGAACGACCTTTTCGACGCCTCGCGCTGCGACGACAAGTTCCTTGTCCCGAGGGAATCTTCCGGCGCACGAAGGGCTGGCTTTTTCCATCAGCCGGAGAAACTCGTCGTATACGGGCATCGCGTAGAGCTGGAACGCGACCACGGGCATCGTCAGGGTGTCCCCTGCACCTGTCCGGAACGTCCAGTTCTTGCTCACTTTGACGGGAACTTTGGGGAGGGGGAAGGGCGCCGAAGCGGCAGCGGAGCGTTCCAGGGACGGGACAAGGGGGACGAGCCTCGATATCCCCATATCCGCTGTGGGCGTCCCGCGCGTGTCGGTCAATGAAATCTTCTCGGTCTGGAGACGTTGGCACAGGACGACATTTCGCGCTTTGCGGACCGACTCGGCGAAACGGTCGTCCTCGGGACCAGGACGGGGGTCTTCGAAAAAGAAATCGAATACGATGACGGAGGCGCCGTTTTTCGCGAGAACGTCTATGAGCCGGGCGTGAAGCGATCGGGGCCACTTCCTCAAGTCGTTCGGCAGATGCAGCAAGTCGGAAGAGGTTTTGTCGACGCCGACGATGAGGACTTCCGGCGGGGCTTTCCTGGCTCCCCTCAGGTGGAACAGGAGATCCAGACCGATGTTTTCCTCGAGGGAAAGACCGACGGGAGCAATACTGATTCCGAGCCCCGCTATGCCCACGAGAAGTCCGAGGACTACCGCACTGGCCCATCGAAACTTCACGGGAAAACCCGTAAACAGGCGAAAGCAGGGATCCAGACCACGGGCCGCCTACGGGCGGCATCCGACAGGCGGAACCGGTTCCTGCACGCGAAATTTCTCGTGATCGGCGGAGGCGTGACTTTGGCTACGGACGTTGGTGAAATGCTTATTCCCCTGTGGTTACCCTCATCAGCTCGTTGTTCAGCTCCCGGATGCGGTGGGACATTTTCTGCATGATCCGGAAGGCCAGGGACGGGTCCTCGTGGATCTTCCGCAGGAACATCTTTTTGTCCACGGTAAGCAGCCGCACCTCGCCAAGCGGCCGCACGGTGGCGGAGCGGACGTCCTTTTCAAAGAGGGCCATCTCCCCGAAGAAGTCGCCCTCGCCAAGCTCCGCGAGACGCACCTCCTTCCCCTGGCTCTCCTGGATCACCTCGACCTTCCCGGACTGGATGACGAACATGCAATCGCCGACCTCTCCCTGTCGGACGATGACCTCCCCGGCTAAATAGACTTTCCCCAGCGAGCCGGTATCTCCGAATGCCATCTTGTCCCTCCTGTCCCGCCGACGGATCCTCACGGGCCATGACGCTGCTGCCGTTTCGTATAAAAAACGCCCCAGAAAGACGGGATTCAATGTCCGCAGAAAAACGTCCCGGTAAGGGGCGCTGCCGGTGAAGGTGTCCCACAACACCCCGCTCATCCGGCGTTTGAGCCCGATCGCCTCCTGCTCCCGGGAGGTCATCTGGAGCACCCCGCGCCGGGCGAACCGCGCGCTCTTGATGAGCCCCGTGACGGCGAAGATGATCCACCCGATGTCGTTGTCGACCGATATGGCCCGGCAGACGGGCAGGTAATGTCTGCGGAAGTCTGCCGCCGAGACTCCCTCGAAAACGGACGTCTTGGCGGCGGCCTTTGCCGCGCGGTAGGCGCCCCCGATCCCGTCTTTGTACAGCCGGGTCACCCCACTGTCGCCGATGAACACGAACCGGTCCGCGAACGGCTGGAGAGGACCCCGGATGTTGATTGCCGGAGAGCAGTGGCAGAAGTCGGCCGGTGGATGGAACTCCGGCGGGAAGCATTGCCTCACCTCGTGTGCGTTCAGGAACGATTCCACGAGGCCTGCGTCGATCTCCCGGCCGAGCAGGCATACCGTTGCGTAATCCCCTTTGGGGATGATGGCTGCAAATTCGAGGCGGGGCAGCCCGAGCAGGAACACGTGCATGGAGTTGCCAAGGTATTTTTCGATGGTGTCGTGTCCGAAAAAAAACTCGCAGATGTAGGTCTTTGTCGCGTTGGGAGGTTTATATCCCAGTCCC
>JBLNFH010000074.1:0-5239 GCA_050263475.1 Deltaproteobacteria bacterium | reverse complement strand
GTGGCCCTCGGCCTTCAGGGAAGAGATCACGTTTTTCAACGCCCCTTCCTTCAATCGAACCGTCAACTTTCCCGACGGTCCGATTTTCGAGAGCCCCATCCTGACCTTCACGAACGTCATGGGGCATGCGTCCCCCGTGATATCGAGCAGAGGTTTCATGAACCGCGCCATCCTTTCTTTAAGGTGCAATTCCAGTGCGGAAAATCCGGTGCGGTGCAGCGTGTCCCCGAACCGTTCCCTCGCTTTTCCGTGGGTGCGGAAAAACTCGATGACGGCGCCGATCGCGGCGAGCGCCTCTTCCGGCGTGCGCAGGATGCCGAATATCTTCCTGCCCAGGGAGGGGATCCTGCCGAACTTGCCCCCTGCGAAGAGCCGGAACCCACGGTTTCCTTCCGCCATCGCCCCGGCGGGGCACGACTCGATGCAGTCCCCGCAGCCGATGCAGCCGGATAAATCGATATTTACGATGCGGCGATCCTCCGGGATGCGCACGGCCTTCGAGGGGCAGACCGTTTCGCAGATCCGGCAGAACGTGCACCCTTCTCCCGACCAGTGCGGCTCGATGTACCCCTTTATTCCGATGTCGTTTTCTTCCGCCTTCATGCAGTTGTTGGCGCAGCCCGAGATGCCGACCTTGAACTTGTGCGGCGCCGGTTTCCCGTAATATTCCCGGTCGACCGCTTCCGCAATCGCCGGCGAATCGATCACGCCGCTCGGGCATACGCGGCATCCCTGGCACGCCGTCACCGTGCGGACCGTCGGGCCGCACACTCCCACGCCGACTCCCGATAGTGCGAGGAACTCCTTCACGGCAGCGAGTGAACCGGAGGGGAGGAAGGGGATTTCCACCCCCTGGCGGCTCGTGAGGTGGACCGCGCCTCTCCCGAAGCGGTCCGCGGCCTCGTGGATGGCGCGCAATTGGACCGTCGTCAACATCCCGCCGGCCACGTGGAGGCGGACGGAGAATAGCCCCGCCTCCTTCTGCCGCATCATCCCCCCTTTTTTCAGCTCCTTGTAGTCGGCTTCCTTCATGCGGTCACAACCACCCGCGGCACCCCGTCGTTCGCGATGCGGCCGGAGAAAAAGGAGGTGTACTTGAAGGCGTTGTCCGGCGAGATGCAGACGGCAACCGCCCCTTTCGGCAGATTTTCCTCAAGCGCGGCCCATACGATCGCTCCCGTGGAGGGACCGGCGAGCAGGCTCTCTTCCCTCGCCAGCCGGATGGCGGTTTCGCAGGCGGGCCCATCGGGAACCCGCACCGTCTTGTCGATGAGCGACTCGTCCAGGATTGCGGGTTTGTTGCTCTCCTGGAAATTCTTGAGCCCGGAAAGCCGGTGTCCCTTCTCGGGCTCGATCGCGATCACGCGTACGGCCGGATTCCGCTCCTTCAGGAATTTCGCCGTGCCCGTGATCGTGCCGCAGGTTCCGTATCCCGCGAAGAAGTGCGTCACTTTCCCCTGCGTCTGGTCCCAGATCTCCGGGCCGGTCGTTTCGTAGTGGGCGCGGACGTTGTCCGGGTTCTCGTACTGGTTGGGCATGACGTACCGGTCCTTCGTCGCCTCCCCGGTCACGAAGGACCTCGCAAGGGCGATGGCGCCGTCCTTGGGATGGTCGATCGGGCACAGGTCGTCGGGAGTGGGCCACACCTCCGCGCCCAGCAGCCGCAGGAGGGCGATCTTCTCCTCCGGGGCGCCCGACGGGATCGTGATCGTGCAGGGGATCCCCGCAAGGTTCGACAGGGCGGCCAGGGCGATGCCGGTGTTCCCCGAGGTCGGCTCGACGATCGTTTTGCCCGCGAGCTTGCCGCCGTTGCGGAGCCCTTCGAGGAGATACCTGGCGGTGCGGTCCTTGATCGAGCCGAACGGGTTCATCCACTCCAGCTTCGCGAAGATTTGGCCTTCTTCCGGTGGCGCGATCCGCCCCAGGCGCACCATCGGGGTCGGGTTCTCCCGCGACCCGATCAGCTGGGAGACGTCGTCAAACACCTTGCGCGACAGGTCCATCGTTTCGTTCCTCGAAGGATTCCTGGACCGGGAATCCGGCCAGGGCGATAGAGGTTGTTTTCCCGATGAACACGACGGCGGGGGATCGGATCCCGGCGTCCTCGACAAGACGGGTCAGGTCGCCGAGCCTTCCGCGCACGACCCGCTGTCCGCGACGGGTGCCGTTCGCGACGACGGCGAACGGCGTGTCCGCGGGGAGTCCGGTTGTCTCCAAAAGGTTCCGCACGAGTTCTCCCGCCGTTGCGACCCCCATGTAGACGGCCAGCGTTCCGCCGCCCGGCAGCCGCTTCCATTCGATCGCCGTCCCCTCTTTCCCGTTTGCCTCGTGGCCGGCAAGCAGCGTCACCGAGGACGAGCGGCCCCTGTGCGTCAGGGGGATCCCCGCCGCGGCCGCGCACCCGATGGCGGCGGTGATCCCGGGAACGATCTCGAACGGGATTCCTTCGCCCGCCAGGGCTTCCGCTTCCTCGCCGCCGCGGCCGAAGACCAGGGGGTCCCCGGACTTCAGGCGGACCACCGATTTCCCCTCCCGCGCGAACCGGACCATCGCCCGGTGGATCGCCCGCTGCTTGAGTGCCGAGCCGTGCCCGGTGGTCATCCCCTTCCGGGCGAAGCAGATCTTTACCGCGTTCGGGGAGGCCAGCGAAAGGATTTCTTCCGGCACGAGATAATCGTGGAGGACCACGTCCGCGCCGCGCAGCAGCCCCAGCGCCCTCACGGTCAGCAGGTCGGGATCCCCCGGGCCCGCGCCGACGATATACACCTTGCCCGCCGATGGGCGGGATTCCCGGCGCCGGCGTCCCCGCTCGATCCGGACCGCGATCTCCTCCTTGCGCTCCTCCAGGAATTCCCGGATCGCCCGCGCGATGCCGGGATGCTTCCCGGAGGTCGAGACCGCCAGCGTGAACGCTTCCTCCGAAACGACGGCGGGGAGGATGAAGGCGCACTCGGCCGGGTCGTCCGCGACATTCACGGGGATGCCGCGGTTCCTCGCCTCCCGCGCCGCCGATCGGTTTGCCGCCGGATCGGAAGCGGCGGCGAACGCCAGCCCCATGCCGTCAAGGTGTTCCGGCCGGAAGGAGGAGAGGACTCCGCGCACCCGGCCTTCTTCCGCCAGGCGTTCCACCGCGCGGGAGAATCGTTTCGCGACGACGGTCACGGCGGCGCCGTGCGCCAGCAGCGCGTCGATCCTGCGCGCCGCGACCTTGCCGGCCCCCACGACGAGGACCCGCACCCCGTGAAGATCGTAAAACAACGGGTAGTACCTTCCGTTTTTCCTCATTTCTTCCTCACAAGAAGTATTCCGGCTCCTTTTTTCCAATGGGGTCCGGCAGGACGCTGCCCCGGAGCGCCTCCACCCGGACCGCGTCTCCCTCCGCGATCTTCCCGGCCAATGGATGGCTTCGCAGGAGGAGCGCGGTCAGGCCGTAACCCTCTTCCGTCGAAAGCCCGATGCGCAGTTGCGTTCCATGGAAGGAAACGGAACCGACAACCGCCTGCGACTGGCCGGCCTCCACGGCGCCCGGCGGGAGGATGGAGATGTCCTCCGGACGCAGGATCACCTTGACCCAGCTTCTATCGGCAGGGGGATGGTTTTCGGCCATGCGGATGGCGAGGCTTCCCGAATACGCGTACCCGTGGTACATCTGGCCCGGCAGCACGTTCACCTCCCCGACGAACCTTGCGACGAACTCCGTGGCGGGCTCCTGGTAGACTTCCCTCGGCGGGGCGACCTGCTCGATCCTCCCCTCGTTCATGACGGCGATCCGGTCCCCCAGTTCCATCGCTTCCTCCTGGTCGTGGGTGACGATCAGTGCCGTAATGCCGACCTTTTTCTGCACCGCCTTGATCTCCCGGCGAAGCCGCTCCCTGACCTTGACGTCGAGCGCCGACAGCGGCTCGTCAAGAAGCAGGAGGGAGGGTTCCACTGCAAGCGCGCGCGCCAGGGCGACCCGCTGGCGCTGCCCCCCGGAGAGCCGGTCCACCGGGCGGTCCGCCTCACCGGAAAGTCCCACGAGATCGAGAATCCCCCCCGCTTTCCGGTGTCGCTCCCGCGCCTCCGCGCCTCGGATCCGAAGGCCGAACGCGACGTTTTCCCGAACCGTCATCCGGGGGAAGAGGGCGTAATCCTGGAAGACGAATCCGACCCCCCGCTCCCGTGCCGGCGTGTTCTCCATTTCCCTGCCGGCGATGCGGATGGCCCCGGCATCCTTGGGGAGCAGGCCGGCCACGATCCTGAGAAGGGTGGATTTTCCGCATCCGCTCGGCCCTAAAAGCGCCATCATCTCTCCGGTTCCGACGGTAAGCGACACGCCGTCGAGGACCGGCTTCCCTCCGAACGATTTCCGAATTCCATCGGCAACGAGGTGGGGATTCACGCCATCCCCTCCTTGATCTTCCTCCCGGTCTGCACGAACTGGAGGAGGAGGAGGATGAGGAAGGATGCGAGCGCCAGCAGGATCGCGATGGCGGCGGCTCCCTCGACGTCGCCCGTGTTGAACCGGGAAAAGATGTACAACGGGGCGGTCTGCGTCCTCCCCACGAGATTTCCCGACACCATGATGGACGCGCCGAATTCCCCGAGCGAGCGGGAGAAGGTGAGAAACGAGCCGGCGACGAGGCCTTCCTTGATGGATGGAAGCGTGACGAGGAAGAACAGCTGCCATTCCTTCGCGCCGAGCGTCCGGGCGGCATCCTCCGCGGAGCGCGGCGCGGACTCGAGAACGGCGCCCACGGCCCGGACCATGAACGGGAACGTGACGAAGACATGGCCCAGGAGCAGGCCGGGGAAGGAGAACATCACCTGGACGTCGCGCTCGCCGAGATATTTGCCGAGCGCGCCCATCGGCCCGTACAGGAGGAGCAGCGCGAAGCCGGTGACCACCGTGGGGATGGCCAGCGGGATGTCCACTAGGGCGTTCACCGCCCTTCTTCCGGGAAACCGGTAGCGGGTCAGGACGAAAGCCATCGCCGTCCCGATGACGCCGTTTACGATCGTGGTCGCCAGTGCGACCGCTGCCGTCAGCCGGAGCGCGCCGAGGGCGCCCGGCTCCCGGAGCCGGCTCCAGAAGATCCCGAGCCCCTCCCGCACCGCGTATTGATTGAGCGATACCAGCGGGAACAGGATGAGCAGGAAAAACAGCCCGATTGCGGCGGCGAACACCGACCACCGCACGAGGGCATCGAGATTCCGGAACCGGCCGGGCCCCATGCCTATTTTTTCTGCGTCTTCTTCC
>JBLNFH010000073.1:0-3850 GCA_050263475.1 Deltaproteobacteria bacterium | reverse complement strand
GAATCCCGCCATCAGGAACGGCGCCGCCCGCACGCGTTATCCCTTCACCGCGCCGACCGTGAACCCCGCGATGAACCGGTCGACGAAGAAGTTGTAGAGGATGGCGATCGGGAAGCTGGCGATGAAGCAGGCCGCCATGAGCGAGCCCCAGAAGTAGACGTCCCCGCGCACCAGGAATGTCGGCACCCCGACGCTCACGGTGAAGTTCGAAGCGGCCGTGATGAAGGTGAGGGCGTAGACGAACTCCTGCATGACCAGGGTGAACGTGAAGATGATGACGGTCAGGATCCCCGCGATGGACAGCGGCAGGATGACCTTGAGGAAGGCGCCGAACCGGCTCAGGCCGTCGATCATGGCCGCCTCCTCGATGTCTTTCGGTATCGCCTTGAAAAACCCCATGAGAAGCCACGTGCAGAAGGGGACGGTGAAGCTGGGGTAGACGAGGACCAGGGACCAGAGGGAATCCTGCAGCCCCAGGAAGCCGATCACGCGGGAAAGCGGGATGAACAGGATCGTGGGGGGGACGAGGTAGGTGAGGAAGATCCCGATGCCGAGCCGCTCCCCGGCCTTGCCGGTGAGCCGGGCCAGGCTGTATCCCGCGGGAAGGGCGAGGGCCAACGTGATGAACACGACGAGCACCCCGACGAATGCGGTGTTCCACAGCCACTTCACGTACATGGTGTCGAAGAACAACGCCCTCAGGTTATCGAGCGTCGGCGGCAGGTTATAGAGGAACGGATTGGTGTTCGGGTTGAGCAGGTCCCGCGTTTCCTTGAACGTGGTGATGACCATCCAGTAGAAGGGAAAGGCCGCGAACGCCGTGAACGCGGCGACGACACCGAAGCTGGCGCCCTTCCCCGCCCACGCCTTCAGCTTGCCGGGGGTGTCCATTTATGCGGTCTCCGCGCGCCGGGCGAAGCGCAGGAGGAGGATGGCGCTTGCGGCCAGCACCGGGAACAGGAACAGGGCGATCGCCGCCCCCTCGGAGAGGGAGCCTCCCTCGATCCCGGTGAAGAAGGCGTAGCTTGCCAGGACCTGGGTGGTGTCGTAAGGGCCTCCACGGGTCAGCACGTAAATGACGATCATGTCGGTGAATGCGAAGACCAGTCCGAAGAGAAGGGCCACGACGGTGATGGGGAGCATGAGCGGCATGGTGATCTGGAAGAGGCGGCGCCAGAATCCCGCCCCGTCCACGGCCGCCGCTTCCTCGAGGTCCGGCGGGATGGAGCTCAATCCTCCCAGCAGGATCACCGTGGCCAGCGGCAGCAGCCGCCAGACGTGGATCGTGATGATGGAAGCCATCGCGAGCTTCGGTTCCCCGAGCCAGATGGGCCAGGTATCCGGGCCGAAAATGCCCCAATGGCGCAGGGTCCAGTTGATGACGCTGTAGATCGAGTCCAGGATCCAGAGCCACCCGATGCTCCCCAGGGAGATGGGGGCGACCCAGGGCAGCAGGATCAGGAGCCGCACGAACCACTTTCCCCGGAAGTCCCTCTTGAGCGCGAGGGCGAGGATGTTGGCCAGCACGATCACGATGACCTGGGAGACCAGGGCGAAGATGAAGGTGTTGGCGAGGGACCGCAGGAACGTGGGGTTATCCAGGAGGCGCCGGAAGTTCGACAGCCCGGCGAACGCCATCGTCCTGCTGCCGACGGTCACGTCGCTCACGCTGTAGTAGAGGGCGAGAAAGAAGGGGATCCCCACCAGGGCGGCGATATACAGGATCGCGGGGCCCAGCAGCAGGCGGCCGAGCCACTTTTCGCTGTCCAGGACGCGGTCCGTAAGCCCCTGCGGGGTTCCCTTCCCCGCGGCGGCGGGTTCTTTCGCCAGCACGTTCACGATTTACCCGCCAGGGGTTTCGGCTCCGTCCGCAGTCCCGTGCCGCGGTCGAAGAATTTGAGGTCGCTCTCGCGGGCGGCGAACTCGTGGGCCTCCCCCTCCCGGACCGTCAGCGGCAGTGTGGAAGG
The DNA here is from genome assembly GCA_050263475.1 of Deltaproteobacteria bacterium. GTDB lineage: Bacteria > Desulfobacterota > Deferrimicrobia > Deferrimicrobiales > Deferrimicrobiaceae > FEB-35. Next base: position 1,883 of record JBLNFH010000073.1, on the reverse strand, counting down.
GAGGTTGACGATGATCTTCGTCTCCGGGAACGGGCTGCCGACGATGCCGTACAGCAGGCGGTCCGCCCCGAGGTTCTCCACGTGCGTCACCTGGAACCGGAAGGTCACGAGTTGATCGCGGCTCCGGAAGACGTTCGCCGGGAGGATCTTCTCGGGGCGCAGGCCGACGATGAAGTCGTCCCGCTTCATGAGGTTCATCGGAGGGGATCCGAGGAAGCCCGCCACGAACGTGTCGGCCGGGTCGTCGTAGACCACCTGCGGGGTCCCGAACTGGCGGACTTTCCCTTTGTTCATGACCGCGATCCGGTCTCCCAGCCCCATCGCCTCCACCTGGTCGTGGGTCACATAGATCGTCGTGATGCCGATGCGCCTCTGGAGCTGCTGGAGCTCCTCCCTCGCGGAATGCCGCAATTTGGCGTCCAGGTTGGAGAGGGGTTCGTCGAGCAGGAACACCGAGGGCTCGCGGACCATCGCCCGCGCGAGGGCGACGCGCTGCCGCTCGCCCCCCGAAAGCGCCCGGGGCTTGCGGTGCTTGAGGCCCTCGATGCCGAACATGGAAGCCGCCCATTCGACTTTCGCCGGGATGGCTTCCTTGGGCATCCCGTGGGCCTTCAGGGGAAAGGCGATGTTCTCGAAGACCGTCATGTGCGGGTAGAGGGCGTAGCTCTGGAAGACCATGGCGATCTTCCGTGCGCGGGGAGGAAGGCCGTTGACCACCTCCCCGCCGATGAGGATGTCTCCGGCGGTCTGCGTCTCGAGCCCTGCGATCATCCGCAGGAGCGTGGTCTTCCCGCAACCCGACGGACCCAGCAGGACGAGAAATTCCCCTTCCGTGGTGGCCAGATCGACGCCGTCCACCGCATGGACGTTTCCGAAGTGCTTCTGGATCCCCCTCGTCTCCACAATGGCCATTTCGGATCCTATCCGGGGGACGTTCCCGGCAATGCGTCCCCCGCCGAATGATGTGCACAGCCTAACATGAAGAGGGGCTCCAGAGGAGCCCCTCTCTGTTGCGTGCGCCCGTCCGTAACGGATTTCGTCCCGCAGAAGGCGGCCGCGCCGCCGTCGCGAGGGGATCAGATCATCTTCTTCTCTTTCCACTTGGCCCAGATGCTCTTATACCGCTGCTCCGCCTCCTTGACGGCGGCCTCGGGCGTGAGGGCTCCCGTGACGGTCTTCGCGAACATCGTGTTCAGGACCCAGGTGTTGAACGCCTCGTCGATGGCCGCCGTCGCGTACCCCGGGTACCCGACGTTGGTCGCCCAGTCCAGGACGTCGGAGATCACCTTGTACTTGTCCGGCGGGTGCGCTTTCGGATCGTTGGCGATGAGCTTCTGCAGGTCGGGGACCTGCTTGGGGAAGCAGGGGAAGTTGTAGAACTCGCTCGCCAGGAATCCCTGCCGGAAGTTGCCGATGTAGTCCACCAGGAACCGCTTCGCCCCTTCGATGTTGTCGGCGAACTTCCAGATGGCGTAGACGTCCATGACGTGTTCCAGCCCGATCCGCCGGACCGGCCCCTTGGCGGCCTTGGCCAGGTAAATCTTGTCGCCGATCGGCATCTTGTCGTTCTCGGCGGTTCGGGTGACGGAGATCGCGTTGAGGACCAGCGATGCCTTTCCGGCGAGCATGGCGCGGTTGTTCGATGAGGCGTCCCAGGCGAGGACCTCGGGGGTCATCGCCTCGGCGTACAGCGCCTTCGCGAATTTGAGCGCCTCCAGGGTGTTCTTGGAGTTGAGGACGAGGTTCCCCTTTTCGTCCTGGTCGGACGCCCCGTAGGAGTACATGAGCGCCCGCATCGCCATCGCGGTGTCGAGTTCCGCGGACATGCCGATCCCGACGGGGGTCCCGTGCTTCTTCTTGATCTTCGCGCCGCCGACGCGGAC
>JBLNFH010000072.1:0-5775 GCA_050263475.1 Deltaproteobacteria bacterium | reverse complement strand
ACCGTCGATTTCGACGAGATCTTCGGCGACCTGCTGCGCGGAGGGCGTGGGGGGTTCGCCCAGGCCGGTCGGGGACGCGATATCCACGTGGAGGTCCCGGTGGAGTTCCTCGACATGGCGCAGGGTGCGGTCCGGGAGATCCGCTACACCCGGCCGCGGGCGTGCGCCTCCTGCGGCGGCACGGGCCGCTCGGGGCGCAAGGGGTGCCCGCAGTGCTTCGGCTCGGGCGCGGTCCAGCAGGAGGAGACCATCAAGGTGAAGATCCCGGCCGGCGCGCAGGACGGCTCCAAGATCCGCGTGGCGGGGAAGGGAGAGGCGTCCGGCCGCGGGGGAAGCGGGGACCTGGTGATCACGCTCCGGATGATCCCCCACCCGTATTTCCGGCGGGAGGGGAACGACATCCTCCTCGACATCCCCATCCACTATTCCGAGGCGGTGAAGGGGGCGAAAATATCGATTCCCACGATCGACGGCAGCGTCATGATGTCGATCCCGCCGGGATCCTCCAGCGGAAGGAAGCTCCGCCTCAGGGGAAAAGGGGTCCCGGTGCCGGGAACCACGTCGCGTGGAGATCAATACGTTATCCTGCACGTGGCGGTCCCCGGCGTCCGCTCGGAGGAATTCCTCAAGCTTGTGGAAAGGATCGCGTCGTTCGAGGATCCGAATTTGAGAGGCGGTTGGAACTGATTTGACTATAATGGAATCCATACCAGCAGGGTGCGCTTCGTATTATTAGTGGAAGCGAAGGAGACGAGCGAACGATGGGCAACACCTTGAAGACCGGATTGCTCCTGGCAGTGCTGACCGCGCTGTTCCTCCTGATCGGGAATGCCATGGGGGGGCGCAGCGGCATGGTGATGGCGTTCGGCCTGGCCGTGCTGATGAATTTCGGGGCGTATTGGTTCTCCGACAAGATCGTCCTCCGGATGTACGGGGCGAGGGAGGTTACCGAGGCGGAGGCGCCGCAGCTGCACGGCGTCGTCCGGCGGTTGAGCCTTGCGGCGGGACTCCCGATGCCGAAGGTCTACATCATCCCGACGGATTCCCCCAATGCCTTCGCGACGGGGAGGAACCCGGAACACGCGGCGGTGGCGGCGACGGAAGGGATTCTGCGGTTGCTCTCCCCCGATGAACTGGAGGGGGTGCTGGCGCACGAGATGGCCCACGTCAGGAACCGCGATATCCTGGTCGGCACGATAGCGGCGACGCTGGCGGGGGCGGTCATGATGCTCGCCCGGTTCGCGCAGTTCGCCGCGATCTTCGGCGGCGGGGGCCGCGACCGGGACGACGACCGCGGGGGGGCCTTCGGCCTGCTGTTCATGGCGATCGTAGCCCCGATCGGCGCCATGCTCATCCAGATGGCGGTGTCCCGTTCCCGGGAATACCTCGCCGACGAAACCGGCGCGAAGGTCTGCGGGAAGCCATTGTCGCTGGCCAGGGCGCTGGAGAAGATCTCGGGAATTTCACGGGAGATCCCGATGCACGCCGCGCCGGCGACGGCGCACCTGTTCATCGTGAGCCCGCTGACGGGCGGGGGCATGCTTTCGCTGTTCAGCACGCATCCCCCCGTCGAAAAGCGGGTGGAACGGCTTCGGGCGATGACGGCCGGCGTCCGTTAAATCGGCTCGATAGGAGAACCGCGGCATCATGATGGAGATATCGTTCTACAGGGAGAAGCTTTCCGAGTCCGGGCACCGGGTGCTGAACGCCTCGATCGAGGAGTCGCAGCGCCGCCACCATTACTACCTCGGGCTCGAACACCTGTTCATCGCATTCGCCGAGCAGGAAAAGCCGCTGTTCCGGGAGCTGATGGCGTCGATCGGCCTGAACGTCGAGGCGGTGCTCTACTCGGTGAACGAGCACCTGAACATCTCCCGCCAGTACCTCGGGGTGGGCCTCAAGGTTCCCCCCGCGACCAAGCAGGTGTTCCGCGTCGCGTGGGAGACGGCCCAGCGGAACCGCCGCTCCCAGATCGACGCCGAGGACCTGTTCCTCGGCATCTTCCACGAGGTCCATTCCATCCCGGCGAGGATCCTCAAGAGCTACGGGGTGGACCCCGCCCTCGCGCTGTCCCGCTTCGCCTCGCAGCTGCGCAGCCGCGAGGAGAAGGTCGAGGAGTTCCGGAAGCGCTACGAGCTTCCGGCCAACCTGCGCGCCTTCGGGGTGAACCTGAACCTGCTGGCCCGCGAGGGGAAGATCCCGCCGATCATCGGGCGCGAGCGGGAGATCGACCAGATCGTCGAATACCTGTGCCACAAGGACCGCAGCAACTCGGTGATGATCATCGGCGATCCCGGGGTCGGCAAGACCGCCGTGGCGGAAGGGCTCGCGATGCGGCTGGAGTACGAGCCGCACCGGATCCCGGAGCGTCTTCGGGAGAGCCAGATCGTCAACCTCCAGATGAACACCGTCGTGGCCGGGACCGTCTTCCGGGGGATGTTCGAGGACCGGATCGAGAAGGTGATCGCCGAGGTCAAGGAGCGCAGGAACATCATCCTCTTCATCGACGAGGCGCACACCCTGATCGGGGCGGGGTCCGCGATGGGGGTCCCCTCCGACGCGGCCAACATCTTCAAGTCGAGCCTCGCGCGCGGGGAGGTGCAGATCATCGGCGCCACCACGGTCACCGAGTACAAGGAGATCATCCAGGAGGACGAGGCGCTGGCCAGGCGGTTCCGCGTGGTCAAGATCGAGGAACCCACGATCGACGAGACGCGGGAGATCCTGTTCGGGCTGAAGCCCCGGCTCGAGGCCAACTACGGAGTGGAGATCGAGGACGCGGCGGTCGATTTCGCGCTCTCGATGTCCGACCGGTACGCCCGGTCCCTGCGGCTGCCCGACAAGGTCATCAACTGGATCGACACGGCCTGCGTCCGCGTGGAGATCCGCGGGGACGAGGAGAAGACCGTCACGGCGCGGGACGTCCTGGACGTCATCTCGGGGGAGACGAACACCCCCGTGGACATCGTGAAGCGGGACGTCATCGACCGCTTCCGGGACATCGAGGAGCGGATCGCCGCGCGGGTGGTCGGCCAGAAGGAGGCCATCGCGGCCGTCGCCAAGGCGCTGCGGCTCAACAAGGGGCCGCTCAAGCCCAACGTCTATCGGCCCGACGGCGTCCTGCTGTTCCTGGGGCCAACGGGAGTCGGAAAGACGGAGATGGCCAAGGCGCTGGCGGAGTACCTCTTCGGCGACGAGCGTCACATGGTGCGGATCGACATGTCCGAGTACCGCGACGGGTCGCTGGCGGTCGACAAGCTGATCGGGATGCCCCGGGGGATCGTCGGCTCCGAACGGGGAGGGATCCTCTCCAACCAGCTGAGGGACAACCCGTACACGGTGGTTCTCCTGGACGAGATCGAGAAGGCCGACGCCTACGTCCACAGCCTGTTCCTCCAGGTGTTCGACGAGGGGTGGCTCACCGACGGGAGGGGGAAGAAGGTCTACTTCTCCGACGCGATCATCATCATGACGAGCAACCTGGGCGCCGAGGAGCTTTCGAAGCTGACCCGGCCCCTGGGGTTCGCGCACGGCCCGGAGGACTTCGAGCCGGTCAAGAAGAGCGTGCTCCGGGCGGTGGAAAACCGGTTCACGCCCGAATTCATCAACCGGCTCGACGACGTCATCGTGTTTTCCCCGCTGACGTTCGAGGAGGTCCGATCCATCGCGGCCCTCTACGTCGAGCGGATCCGCGCGACGATGGCGGTGCACGGAAAGACGGTGGAAGTGAGCCCGGAAGCCCTTTCCGCCCTGGCGCGGGCCGGCTTCAGCGTGAAGTACGGGGCGAGGTTCCTCAAGCGGTTCATCGACGAGAAGGTGAAGATGCCGATCACCCTGCGTTGGAAGGAATCCGACCGTTTCTTCGTCGAGGAGATCGGCGGGGAAGTGTCGGTTATCACTCAAAAGGTGCCCATCTGAATGTCCGAACAGGAGTCCAAGGGATTCAAGGTCGTCGACAAGCGGGGGAGGGCCGACGAGGACCGGGAACCTCCGGCCGCGGCTCCCCCTCCTCCCCCGGCTTCCCCGCCGGCTTCCGCCGGCGAAACCGGGAACCTGCCGGGGCCGGAGGGTGTCCAAGGGAAGAAACGCCCTGAAGAAGAATCCACCGCGGTGGGCGGCCCCACGTTCCTGGACCTGGTGGGAATGCTGCAGTTCGGCGCGATGGCCCACCTGGGGATGATCCAGGCCCCCGACGGGAAACGGTCTCCGGTCGACCTGCCGGCCGCCAAGGACTCGATCGATCTTCTCGTGATCCTCCAGGAGAAGACGAAGGGGAACCTGACGGACGAGGAGAACGAAGTGCTGGGCGAGGGCCTGTACCATCTCCGAATGGCGTATCTCGCGGTGATGAAGGCTGGACAGGGCGCAGGAGGGAAGGAAAAGTGATCCGGAAAAGCAAGGTCGTCGTTCTCCTGCTGGCGGCGGTGGCCGCCGGCCTCGTGATCTCGGCGGCGTTCAACCTGTCGCCGATCAGCAACGCGCTGTTCCTGGGACACAAGGACAAGGACCCCGCGGTCCCGACCGCAGGGGCGGCGCGGATGGTCCCGGTGGACATCCCGACCCTTTTCAAGGAGGTCTCGCCGGCCGTCGTGAACATCAGCACCACCCAGGTGGTGCGGTTCAACCGCCCGCGGATGCGCAACCCCTTCGGGCAGCAGGACCCCTTCGAGGATTTCTGGAACAACTTCTTCGGGAACATGCCGCGAGAGCAGAAGCGGCGGAGCCTGGGTTCCGGGTTCATCGTCTCGGAGGACGGGTACATCCTGACCAACGCCCACGTGGTGGAGAAGGCGGACGAGGTCACGGTGACCCTCCTGGACAAGGAGGAGTTCAAGGCGCAGGTGGTGGGGACGGACCCCAAGACCGACATCGCGCTCATCAAGATCAAAGCGGGCAAGAAGCTCCCCTTCGTCCACCTCGGCGACTCGGAGAAGCTGGAGATCGGGGAGTGGGTCCTGGCGATCGGGAACCCGTTCGGCCTGGGCCATACCGTCACCGCGGGGATCGTGAGCGCCAAGGGGCGGATCATTGGCTCCGGTCCCTATGACGACTTCATCCAGACCGACGCCTCGATCAACCCCGGGAACTCCGGCGGCCCCCTCTTCAATCTGAAGGGGGAGGTCGTGGGGATCAACACGGCGATCATCCAGGGAGGCCAGGGGATCGGGTTCGCCACCCCCATCCACCTCGCGAAGGCGATTCTCGGACAACTCAAGGAAAAAGGGAAGGTCACGCGCGGGTGGTTGGGCGTCTACATCCAGAAGCTCACGCCGGAAATGGCGGAATCGCTGAAGGTACCGGGAAAGAAGGGCGCGCTGGTGGCGGATGTGACCAAGGATGGGCCCGCCGCCAAGGCGGGAATCCGGTCGGGGGACGTGATCGTGGCGTTCAACGGCAAGCCCGTTAACGACGAGCATGAGCTCCCCCAGATCGTCGCCGTGACGCCGCCGGGGAAGAAGGCCGACATCAAGGTGATCCGGGAGGGCAAGGAGATCTCGATCCCGGTGACCATCGGCGAGATGGAGGGAGAGCCGGGCAAGCGTGCCGGCACGCAGGATCTCACCAAGGGGCTGGGGTTGACGGTCCAGGACATCTCTCCGGAGGTTGCGAAGCACCTGGATATCGAAAACCGGAAGGGCGTCCTGGTCACCGCCGTCGAGCCCGGCAGCCCCGCCGACGACGCCGGTTTCCAGGAAGGGGACGTCATCCGGCAGATCAACCGCGAGGCCGTTGCGAACGCGGCGGAGTTCCAGAAGTCCATGAAGAAGGTCAAGG
>JBLNFH010000071.1:0-10030 GCA_050263475.1 Deltaproteobacteria bacterium | reverse complement strand
GGTGCGCCGGTAGATCGGCCGCAGGAGATCCAGGGACTTGGTGATCATCGCGGGGCGCAGGTCGAAGGTCTCCCGGATCGCCTTCGCAATCCGCGTCTCGGGGATGCGCGCGGTCCCGAAGGTTTCCACCATCACCGACACCGGCTCCGCCACCCCGATGGCGTAGGCCAGCTCCACCTCGCATTTCCTGGCGAGCCCCGCCGCCACCACGTTCTTCGCCACGTGGCGGGCCATGTACGCCGCGCTCCGGTCCACCTTGGAGGGATCCTTCCCGGAGAACGCGCCGCCGCCGTGCCGGCTGTACCCGCCGTACGTGTCGACGATGATTTTTCGGCCCGTGAGTCCGGTGTCGCCGTGAGGACCCCCGACCACGAACCGGCCGGTGGGGTTGATGTAGAATCGCGCCTTCTTCGACAGGAGATCCTTCGGGATCGACTTCCGGACCACTTCCTCCACGATCCCTTCGGTGAGCTGCCTGCGGCCGACTTCCTCGCCGTGCTGGGCCGAGCAGACCACCGCCGTCACCTCGCGCGGCTCGCCGTCCACGTAATGCACGGTCACCTGGCTCTTCCCGTCGGGGCGGAGCCACGGCAGGATTTTCCTCTCCCTCGCCTCGGTGAGGCGGGCGCAGATCTTGTGCGCGAAGGAAATCGGCATCGGCATCCGCTCCTTCGTCTCGTCGCACGCGAACCCGAACATCATCCCCTGGTCGCCCGCTCCCTGTTTTTCCCTCACCCTGCGGTCGACGCCCCGCGCGATGTCGGGCGACTGCCGGTCGATCGCCATCACGACGGCGCAGTTGTGCGCGTCGAACCCCTTGGAGTTCCCCGTGTAGCCAATGTCCGTGACGGTCTTCCGCACGAGCCCCGGGATGTCGGGAAGCGCCGTCGTCGTGATTTCGCCCGCCACGATGACCAGTCCCGTGGTCACCATGGTCTCGCAGGCCACGCGGCCGCGAGGGTCCAGCCGGATGATCTCGTCCAGAACCGCGTCCGAGATCTGGTCCGCGACCTTGTCGGGATGCCCCCCCGTCACCGACTCCGAGGTGAAGAAAAACTCGTTCATTCCACGTCGCTCCTGTTGGAAAAGATTGGCTAAACTTGCGGATTATACGTCAAAAATGCTCTTCTGGAAAGACTTCTTCAAGTTTCTTGCGCAGGAGCTTGCCGATCTCCACGGCGGTGCCGCGGAGGAGCAGTCCGCCGACGAATTCCCGCGCCTCGTAGGCGGCCGCCTTGCGGAGGATCCTTTTCACCCGGGGGATCGACGTCGCGTTCATGCTGAGCTCGTCCAGGCCCAGCCCCAGGAGAACGTAGGTAAAGAAAGGCTCTCCCGCCATCTCCCCGCACATCGACACCGGGATGCCTGCATCGTGGGCGCCGTCGACGATCCGCCGGATCATCCGGAGGATCGAGGGGTGCAGCGGCTCGTACAGGTAGGACACATGCTCGTTGATCCGGTCGATCGCGAGCGCATACTGGATCAGGTCGTTCGTGCCGATGCTGAAGAAATCGGTTTCCTTCGCCAGCAGGTCCGCGACCATCGCCGCGGAGGGGATTTCCACCATGATGCCGATCGGGATTTCCTTGTTGAACGCGACGCGCCGTTTCCGGAGCTCGGCCTTCGCCTCCTCGACGACGGCAAGCGCCGCCCGCAGCTCCCCCACGCCCGAGATCATCGGGAACATCATGCGGATCATGCCGTGCGCCGACGCCCTCAGGATGGCGCGGAGCTGCTGCTTGAAGATCTCCTTCTCCTTCAGGCAGAAGCGGATCGCCCGCAGCCCCATCGCGGGATTCATCTCCTCGGCAAGATCGATCTGAGACGCGAACTTGTCGCCGCCCAGGTCCAGGGTGCGGATGGTGACCGGGTGGCGGGCGAACTTCTCGGCCACCCGGCGGTAGGTGAGGAAATGCTCCTCCTCGGAGGGAAGGTCCTTCCGGTTGAGGAAGAGGAACTCGGTCCGGTACAGCCCGATCCCCTCCGCGCCGCTGCGCAGCGCGGCATCCGCCTCCTCCGGGAACTCGATGTTGGCATGGAGCTTCAGGGTGCGGCCGTCGCGGGTGACGGCGGGGAGCCGGGCGAACTTCGCCAGGTCGCGGATGCGGGACAGGTATGCCTTGCGCCGGTCGGCGTATTCACGGACGGTGTCCGCGGTCGGGTGGAGGATGACGATCCCCTCCTCGCCGTCGATGATGATCTCGTCGGATTCCGCGTACTCCTCGGTCACCCGCGCCACGCCCACCACCGCGGGGATGCCGAGCGAGCGGGCGGTGATGGCGGTATGGGACGTCTTGCTCCCGACGTCCGTCGCGAAGCCCAGGACCGGGCTTTTCAGGATCTGGGCGGTGTCCGCGGGGGAAAGGTCGTGGGCGACCACGATGACCGGCTCCCGGATGGAGGCGATCGAATCGACGGGGCGCCCGGCGAGGTTTTCGAGCACCCGGTGCCCGATCTGCCGCAGGTCGTGACCCCGTTCCCGGAGATACTGGTCCTCGATCCGGTGGAACGTCTCCAGGAGGTTCTGGAGGACCTTGTTGAACGCCCAGTCGGCCTTGAACTGGTTTTCCCGTATCAGGCGGATCGTCTGGTCGACCAGCATGGAGTCTTCGAGGAGCGCCAGGTGCACGGAAAGGATCTGGAAATGCTCGGAGGAGTGGTCCTTCACGCCGTCCCGGATGGCTCGGATCTGCTCCTTGGACCGTCCCACCGCCCGCTGGAACGCCCCCACCTCCTCCTCGACCTTCTCCCGGGGGACCGTCGACTTCACGGACGAAGGCAGGGCACGGCTCAGGAAAAACCCCCTGCCGATGGCGACGCCAGCGGACGCGGGGATCCCGCGCAGCACCTTCATTTTCGGACGTGCGCCCTCGGTCAAGCGGGATCTACTCCTCTCCGAATTTTCGACCGATCAGGTCGCCGATCGCGTCCAGGGCGGCCCCCGCGTCGGGGCCCGACGCCCGCACCACGATCCGGGAATCCTTGGGGGCCGCCAGCATGAGCACCCCCATGATGCTCTTGCCGTTGACCTCCAGGTCGTCCTTGCAGATCCGGACCTCCGAGACGAACCGGTTGGCCAGGTGGACGAACTGCGCGGCGGCGCGCGCATGGAGTCCCAGGCGGTTCAGGATTTCGAATTCCCGCTCCAGCGGCGGCCCTGCGTCCATGGTTCCCTGGCGTCCTTCCTTCCCGGATCGCTCAGTGCCAAAGGATCAGCGATCCGATGATCAGCAGAAACAGCAGGATCTCCGACGGGGACACCGCCTTCCGGAACAGCACCGTCAGCAGGTGGACCGTCAGGACCGAGACCAGGAAGAACCCCACCGAGGCGGCGGTTCCCCCGAACAGGTAGGCCGTCCGGCTCCCCACCGCCCCCGCCCAGGCGCCTCCCAGGATCGCGGCGATGATCTTGCGGTCCTCCGTGCGGGAAGCGAAGCCGGCGCTTTTCAGGTACTGCACGGCGCTCTCCTCCCCCGCGAGGCCGGCGGCGTATCCATGGATCCGGATGGAGAGATGGGACCAGTTGAACAGCAGGAGCAGCACGGCGATCCCCAGGAAGGGATGGACGAGGGACAGGATCGCGCCCGCCACCGAGGCCATCGGCTTGAGCGCCCCCCAGAAATACGCGTCCCCGATCGCGCCCAGCGACCCCATGAGCCCGACCTTGAAGGTGCCGATTGACCGGGAGTCCGCATTCCCCGCGGCGATCCGCTCCTCGATCCGCACCGACGCCCCCAGGATCACGCCCCCCATCGACGGCTGCGTGTTGAAGTATTCCAGGTGGCGCTTGATGGCCTTCGTCAGCTCCTCCGGCCGGCCGCTGTAAAGATGGCGGAGCGCGGGCAGGATGCTGTAGGCGAAGCCGACATTCTGCATCCCCTCGTAGTTCCAGCATCCCTGGAGCAGAAACTGGCGCCTCCAGACGCTGCGCCGCACCCGTTCCGGCACGCCGTCGCCCGTCGTCATCCCATCCACCGGAAGAACAGGGTGGCGGCGAACACCGCCGTCATGGTCAGGTAAAACGCGGGGGCCGTCCTTTCGGTGCGGCTGCAGGAGAATACCGACGCTGCGCCGAGAAGGGGGAGAACCGGCAGCAGGGCGGCGAAATCCAGCCGGCTCTCCGGGCCGAACCGGGGCAGAAGCAGTTTTCCCGTTGCCATGCCGGCGCCGGCGAACACCAGGGTCAGCACCGCGCCCGCCAGCGCGAAAAGCGTCATTCCCGCCAGGAGGCCGTGATCGACGGCCTGCGAGTCTCCCCGCTCCACGGCCTCGAGGGTCAGGGTGGAGATCCTCCCGTTGACCCTCCGGACCAGCCGGTCCACCGTCTTGCCCAGCTCGGCGCAGGGGACCGAGAGGAGCAGCAGGGCGGCGAAGCTTCCCATGTCGAGGCCCACGGAAGAGGATGCGAAAGCGCCGGCGGTGCCGGCGAAAATCGCGGCCCCCGTGTCGTCCGGCGGGATGGAGGCCCCCACCGGCAGTCGAGCCAGGTAGAGGAGCTCCAGAACCGCCCCGACCTGCGCGCCGGCAAATGCATTGCCGAACACCGCCCCCATCGTGGTGGCGACCACGAGGGGCCGGTGGAGCATCAGCTGGAACGCCGCCGTCCGGTCAAGATAGGCAATGGCCCCGAGGATCGCCGCCAGGAGGAACGCCCAGACCATACCTATTCCCGCTCGGGCTCGTAGGACGTTCCCGCATCGAACGGCGTCGCCCGGATGTTCACGGCGATCCCGTTGTGGCAGAAGCTGTGGACCGCGTCGAAGTCCTCCGGGGAGAAGAACACCGAGGGGGAGATTTCCACCTTGCCGGTGGCGTAGTGGAGGTTGCCGACGTTGAGCGAGGGGAAACGGACACCGGTACGGTGGATCCGGAGGGCGTCCTCGAAGGTGGCGCACAGGAGGATGGCCTTCTCGCCGCGGCTGTCGATTTCCCCGAGGCTCGATGCGACATCGCCCAGCCTGCAGAACATGACGTGGATCGAGGGAGGCACCGCCAGCTCCATGACCGTCCGCAGGTAGGCATTGGTCGCGAGGTCGTCGTTCGCCACCAGGAGGCAGTTGGCCCCCGTGTGGGGTAACCAGGTCTCCACCACCTGTCCGTGGATCAGCCGGCAGTCCACGCGCACGAGCACCAGCGGCATCGCTACTTCTTCTCCACCTTTTTCTTCAGCATATCACCGGGGATGGTGATGTTGCGCTGGCCGTATTCCTGCAGGTGCCGCGCCAGGTCCGACAGGGACATCGTCGCGCGCGCCATCGGCAGCTTGACCATCATCGGGAGGTTGACGCCGGTCACCACCTCGACCTGGTGCGTCGCCAGGAAGGACAGGCCGATGTTGGAGGGAGTGCCGCCGAACATGTCGGTCAGCAGGAGCGCTCCCTTCCCGCGGTCGACCGCCCGGATGGCGCCCTCGATCGCCCTGCGGATCTCGTCCATCCCCATTTTCGGGTCGATGTCGACGGCGACCGCGTTTTCCACCTTGCCCACGATGATCTCGGCGGCGCGAACCAGCTCCGTGGCCAGGCGGCCGTGCGATATGACGACGATTCCGATCATTGCGCGCTCCTGCCGGGGGCCGAGTCCCGGTGGAGGTCGCGGTGCACCACGACGGGCGCCGCTTTCCGCGCGAGAGCCGCGGACAGCGCCTCGGCGATGGCCACCGAGCGGTGCCTCCCACCCGTGCACCCGATCGCCAGCGTGAAATACGCTTTCCCTTCCTTTGTATAGAGGGGAAGGAGGAAATGCAAGGTGGTGGTCAGAAGCCGGAGGAACCGGCGCGTCGTCGGCGCGGAAAGGACGTACTCGCGGACCTTGCGGTCCAGGCCGGTGTGGGCTTTCAGCGCGGGGACGAAATTGGGGTTGGGGAGGAACCGCACGTCGATCACCATGTCCGCTTCCAGGGGAATCCCGTACCGGTAGCCGAAAGAGACGATGCTGACCCGGAGTCCCGCCGCATCCTCCTCGCGAAAACGGCGGAGGAGGGCATCGCGCAGCTGGTGGACGGTGTATTGCGAGGTGTTGAGCACCGTGTCGGCCATTTCGCGCAGCGGGGAGAGGACCTTCCGTTCCCGGCGGATCGCCTCCTTGGCCCCGCCGGTCCCCGCCAGCGGGTGCTTCCGCCGGGTTTCGCTGAACCTGCGGAGGAGCACGTCGTCGTCCGCGTCGAGGAACAGCACCTGGACGGCGTGCCCCCGGACCCGCAGATCCTCGATGACCCGCGTAAAGTCGGCCAGGAACTCCCGCCCCCGCACGTCGGCGACGAGGGCGATCTGGGCGGTCTCCCCGCGGGCCTCCGACACCAGGTCGATGATCTTCGGGAGCAGGACGGCGGGGAGGTTGTCCACGCAGAAGTACCCGATGTCCTCGAACACCTTCGTCGCCGTGCTTTTCCCGGAACCGGAGAGCCCCGTGAGGATCACGACGCGGGAGCGCCGGTGCGCGTTCCTGGGGGACGTCATCGGGTGGGGTTCTCCCCGGTCCGGCGCGCGTGCCGGTCCACGAGGTCCCGTGCGGAATGGACCCCCTGCGTCTTCAGGATATGGTTCCGGACCGCCACCTCCACGATGGTCGCCAGGTTGCGGCCCGGGGAGACGGGGATCAGCAGCGTGGGGAGGGACACGCCGAGGAGGAGGGTCCGGCCGTCCGAAAGGCCCAGCCGGTCGTACTCCTTTTCCGGGTCCCATTCCTCGATCTGGATGACGACCTCCACCTTTTTCACGTCGGTGATCGCGGAGAGCCCGAACAGGTCCCGGATGTTGATGATCCCGAGGCCCCGGATTTCCATGTGGTGGCGGGTCAGGTCGCTGCCGCTGCCGAGGATGGTTCCGGGCCCTCTTTTCTCGAGGTGGATGACGTCGTCGGCGACGATCCTGTGGCCGCGGAGGATGAGGTCGAGCGCGCACTCGCTCTTTCCGATCCCGCTCCTGCCCAGCAGGACCACCCCGATGCCCAGGACGTCCATCAGGACGCCGTGGATCGTGGCGGTCTCGGCGAACAGCCTCCCGAGATGCCGCAGGATCTCTTCGATCAGTTCCGTGGTGGGAAGGGAGGAGGACAGCAAGGGCACGCCGTGGCGGTCGGCGGCCTCCACGAAGGCCGCGGGGACCGGGAGCGACCCGCCCACCACCGCGCACGCCATCGGGCCGGAGAAAAAGACATCCGCGATGCCGGCCTGCCGGACCCCCGCCTGGCTCTCGAAGTAGGTGACCTCCGTTTCGCCGAGGACCTGGACGCGCCCCTCGTGGGTCGACCTCACCTCGCCGGTCATCGCCAGTCCGGTCTTCTGGACCCGCTGGTCCGTGATATTGCGCAGCAGGCCGGCGGATCCCGCCAGGAGGCGGATCCCGAGCGGGACGGCGCAGGTCTGGAGGAAACGGTCGACCGTTATCGTCACGTCCCTGCGCCTCCTCTGGAAATGCTCCTACGACCGGTCGTCCTCCTCCTTGAGGACCCTCCGGAGGTCGTCCGCATCACGGGCTTCGATGAGGGCCTGGCGGAACCTCGCATCCTTGAGCAGGCGGGAGATGCGGGCCAGGGCCTTGAGATGCATCCCCGCGGAATGCTCGGGAGCCACGACCAGGAAGAACAGGTGGGCCGGCTTCCCGTCGAGGGAGTGGAACTGCACGCCCTCGCGGCTGCGCCCGAACACGGCCACCAGGCGGTCGATCCCGGGGACCTTTCCATGCGGGATCGCGACGCCGTCGCCGATCCCCGTGCTGCCGAGGCTCTCCCGGTCCATGAGGATCGTCGTCAGCCCCTGCGCCGACAGCGACGGGACGTTCGCCGCCACCACTTCGGACATCTCGCGCAGGACGCCCTCCTTCGTCCCCGCCCGGAGATCGTCCACGACCCCCCCGGACGACACGATGTCCAGGAGCTTCATCGTGCGGATGGCTCCGTGAACCCGATGTTCCCATCCTGCTGCCGGAAGACGACGCTGGGCTGGTTGGTCTCCTGGTTGACGAACATCACCACGTCCACCTGGAGAAGGTCGAGGTGATGGACGGCCTCCTCCACGCTCATCGGCTTGGGAAGGAAATTGTCGGACCGGACGATCCTCGGTTCCCCCTCGCTCTCGCTGATCGTGAGGGAAGATCCCGATACCATGGGAGCCGGGAAGGGTCCCTGCCCCTTCTCCTTCCGCTTCTCCCGGTATTTCTTGAGCTGGCGCTCCACCTTGTCGCACACCAGGTCGATGGCCGAGTACAGGTTGTCCGTGGACTCGAACGCCTTGATCGTGATCCCTTTGCCCGTGACGAACACCTCGGCGATGTGCCGGTATTTCTCCACCGAAAGGGTGACGTGAGAGTCGAACGGCTTGTCCACCACCTTCTGGATCTTCCCCAGCTTCTCGGTCACGTAGTCCTTGAGCGGCTTGCTCGAATCGACATGACGGAACGTGACGGCTATATTCCCCACTCCTTCTCCCTCCTTTTCGGATGCGGTCTGGTGCGGTCAACCCCTAGAACGGCTTCTTCCGCTTCGACGAGGGAAGCATCCCGAGCTGCGCCCGGTACTTCGTCACGGTCCGGCGCGCGATCCGGATCCCCTGGTTCCGGAGCAGGCGCATCAACTCCTGGTCGGAGAGCGGCTTCCCTTCCCCTTCGGCGGAGATGATCTCCCGGATCTTCTCCTTCACCGATTTCGAAGCGATGTCCTCCGCCCCCCCGTCCCGGTTCAGGCCCGAATTGAAGAAATATTTCCGCTCGAAAATGCCATGCGGCGTGTAGACGTACTTCCCGCTCGTCACCCGCGAGACGGTGGACTCGTGCATCGATATGTCCTCCGCCACGTCCCGCAGGGTCAGGGGCTTCAGGTACTTCGGCCCGTGGTCCAGGAACTCCCCCTGGAGCTTGATGATGCTCTCCACGACCTTATAGATGGTCCGCTGCCGCTGCTGGATGCTCTTGATGAACCACAGCGCCGAGTTGACCTTCTGCTTGAGGAACTCGCGGTCTTCCTTGCGGAGCGACTCCCCTTCGGAGAGGAGGCGCCGGTAATAGGCGCTCAGGCGCAGTCGGGGCTGGCCGTCCTCGTTCAGGTTGATCACCCACTGGCCGTCGACCTTGAACACGTAAACGTCGGGGGTGATGTAGTGGATGTCGTCCCCCGAGAATTCCCTGCCGGGCTTGGGGGACAGGGACACCAGCTTCTGGTAGGCCTCCCGCACCGCCTCCCGCGTGATGCGCATCCGCCTCGAGATCCCCGCCAGGTCCCCGCGGGAGAAGAGATCGAAGTGGTCGGCCAGGATCTTCAGCGGGAGGGAAAACTCCTCCCCCCTTTCCCGGGCCTGGATCATCAGGCATTCCCGGAGGTCGCGGGCCCCCACTCCCTTCGGATCGAGCGCCTGGACCGCCGCGATCGCCTTCTCGACGTCCTCCAGCGGCTCCGAGAGGGCTTCCGCGGCTTCCTCCGCGGAAGTCTTGAGGTATCCGTTCTCGTCGATGTTCCCGATGAGATAGGTGGCGATGCGGCGAAGCTTCTCGTCGGCGCGGGAAAGCCCCATCTGCCATTCGAGGTGTTCGGCAAGGGTGGGCTTCCGCGTGAGCAGGTTTTCGTAATACGGCCGCCCGTCGTCTTCTTCCCGCTCGCGCTCCCCCCGGCCTTCCGAAGGGGAACCGTCCCCGAAATAGTAGTTCCAGTCGACCCTGTCGATCAGCCCGCCTTCTCCCCGGAGGCTCTGATCCTCCTTCGCGGGTTCCGCGCTCTCGGGTGCCGCGACGGCCTCGGGGGGTTCGTCCTCCCTCCCCGAGGCATCCTCGCCGTCCGACACGCCCTCCTGGGATTCTTCAAGCACCGGGTTGATTTCCAGCTCCTCGCGGATCGCCTGCTGGAGTTCCAGGCGTGAAAGTTGCAGGAGCTTGATCGCCTGCTGCAGCTGCGGGGTCATCACCAGCTGCTGGCTCAGCTTCAGGGACTGTCGTAACTCAAGCGCCATTCCGGCCTCGAACGGTCAAAGCGTAAACTCGTCTCCCAGATAGATTTCCCGAACGCGCGCGGAAGCCGCGATCTCCTCCGGGTTCCCCGACAA
>JBLNFH010000070.1:0-2878 GCA_050263475.1 Deltaproteobacteria bacterium | reverse complement strand
AGGGAAAAGAGCCTTCCTTCGAAGAGGCGCTGAAAGCACTCGAAGCCATCGTCGCAAAACTGGAATCCGGCGAGACGAAGCTTGAGGAATCCATCCGCCTGTTCGAGGAGGGGATGCGGCTGTCGGCGGTCTGTCAGCGGCGGCTGGACGAGGCCGACAAGAAGATCGAGGTTCTTCTTCGGAAGCCGGAGGGCGTGGCGCAGGAGAGCGAAGACGAAAGCGATATTCTCGGCAAGGAAGAGTGAGATGTCCGTTTCCCCGACGGACGAAATCTCCCGCTGCCGAAAGAGGGTGGAGGACAGCCTCCTGCAATTCCTGGACAGGGACACGTGCGGGATGCCGGAGCGGCTGCGGCAAGCGACGGAGTATTCCCTGACCGCGGGCGGGAAGCGGATTCGCCCGGTGGTGCTGCTTTGCGCGGGCAGCGCGGTGGGCGGCGACGAGGAGGCGCTCCTTCCGTTTGCCTGCGCGGTCGAATACGTGCATACCTACTCCCTGATCCACGACGACCTGCCCGCCATGGACGACGACGATTTCCGCAGGGGAAAGCCTTCCTGCCACAAGGCGTTCGGGGAGGCGACGGCCATACTGGCGGGGGATGCGCTCCTGACCGAAGCGTTCCGGGTGATGGGCGAGGCGCCGCTGGCGGTGAAGGATCCCCGGCGGACGATCGCCGCGGTGGCCGTACTGGCCCGTGCGGCGGGAGCCGAGGGAATGGTGGGAGGGCAGCAGATGGACCTTTCGGCCGAGGGATCGAACGGCGGAATCGCCGAAAAAGAGGAGATCGATCTCCGGAAGATGTCGGCGCTCCTTTCCGCCGCCGCGCGGATGGGGGGAATTCTCGGCGGCGGCACCGAGGGGCAGGTGGAGGACCTCGGGCGGTATGGGCGCGCGCTGGGCCTGCTGTTCCAGGTCACCGACGACATCCTGGACGAGACGGGCAGTTTCGAGGAGATGGGGAAGGGCGTGGGAAAAGACAAGGCACACGGAAAGCTGAGCTATCCCGGCGCATTCGGCATGCAGGCGGCGGCCGCGCGTGCGGACGCATTGGGCGGCGAGGCGCTGGCTGCCGTTTCCACCTTCGGTGCGGAGGCGGAAGCGCTGCGGGCCATCGTTCGCATGGTCGCGGCGAGGAAGTCCTGACGTGCCGACCGCCCCCCTGCTGACCGGCATCCGGTCCCCGGAGGACCTGAAAAGGATCCCCCGGGAGAGACTGCCGCAGGTCGCCGCGGAACTGCGCGAACTGATCGTGGAGGGAGTCTCCCGGACCGGCGGACACCTGGCTTCGAGCCTGGGCGTCGTGGAGCTGACGATCGCGCTGCACTACGTTTTCTCCTGCCCCACGGACCGTATCGTGTGGGATGTCGGGCACCAGGCCTATGCCCACAAGATCCTGACCGGCAGGCGGGAGCTCTTTTCCACGCTGCGCACTTTCGGGGGGATCTCGGGATTTCCGCGGGCCTTGGAAAGTCCGTACGATGCATTCGGGACCGGGCACTCCGGCACTTCGATTTCCGCCGCCCTGGGCATGGCGGTCGCCCGGGACATGCGAAAGGAACGCCATAAGGTCATCGCGGTGATCGGCGACGGCTCCCTCTCCTCGGGGCTGGCCCTCGAGGGGCTGAACCAGGCGGGCCACCAGAAACGGGACCTGATCGTGGTCCTGAACGACAACGAATGGTCCATTTCGCAGAACGTCGGCGCGATTTCGGGATACCTGAACCGGATGATGACGGGGAAGTTCTACACCTCCTTCCGGAAGCGCATCGAAAACCTCCTGAAATCGATGCCGCGCGGCGATTTCATGGCCCGGATCGGCAAGAAGGCCGAGGAGCTGACCAAGGGATTCATCGTTCCCGGCCTGCTGTTCGAGGAGCTCGGGTTTACGTACATCGGTCCCATCTCCGGCCACAACATCGAGGACCTGCTCGCCACTTTCCAGAACCTGGCCAACCTGGAAGGCCCGCTGCTGGTGCATGTCGTGACGTCGAAGGGAAAGGGGTATGCGCCCGCCGAGGCCAACCCGGAATATTTCCACGGCGTGGGCGTGTTCGACCCATCGACGGGAAAGGGCAAGGAATCGGCTCCCACGTATACCGACGCGTTCGCCGACGCGATCGTGGAGATCGGCCGGGAATATCCCAAGGTGGTCGCCATCACCGCGGCCATGTGCAGCGGCACCGGCCTGTCCAAGTTCCGGGACGCGTTCCCGGACAGGTTCTTCGACGTGGGGATCGCGGAGGGGCACGCGGTGACGTTTGCCGCCGGGCTGGCGCGGGAGGGGAAAATCCCGGTGGTCACCATCTATTCCACGTTTCTCCAGCGCGCCTACGACCAGATCCTCCATGATGTCTGCCTTCAGAACCTGCCCGTCGTCTTCGCGGTGGATCGGGGAGGGATCGTGGGGGCGGACGGAGCGACCCACCAGGGCCTGTTCGATCTTTCCTTCCTGAGGCACATACCGAACATGTCCGTGATGGCGCCGGGGTGCCAGGAGGAACTGGCCGCGATGCTTCGCGCGGCGGTGGCGGCCGGACGTCCTGCGGCGATCCGTTACCCGAGAGGAAGCGGGATGGGTTCGGTGGGCAAGGAGTCGCCGGAGCCGGTGGAGTGGGGCAGGGGCTAGCTTCTGCTGGACGGCAAGGACCTGGTGATCCTCGCGGTGGGCGCCATGGTCGCGCCATCCCTCCTGGCCGCCGAGGAGTTGCGGAAAAAGGGGGTCTCCGCGGCCGTCGTTAACGCCAGGTTCGTGAAACCGCTGGACGCCGAGCTCATCCTGCCCATGGCGCACCGGATCGGCAGGGTCCTCACGGTCGAGGAAAACGTGCTCGCGGGGGGATTCGGGAGCGCGGTTCTCGAGATGTTCGAGGAGCGTGGC
>JBLNFH010000069.1:0-9026 GCA_050263475.1 Deltaproteobacteria bacterium | reverse complement strand
TGGCGCGTGACGGACCGCGTCGCCGTGCTGGGGGGAGGGAGGATCCTGGGGATCGGAACGATGGAGGAGCTTTCGCTCCTGGAGAATCCCTTGGTCCGGCCGTATTTTCATGGGCCGCGCGGCCGCGCGGCGCGGGAGCAGTCATGGAAACCAGAGTAAAGTACGTCATCGTCGGTCTTTTCGTGGTGATTCTCGGGGCGGCTTCGGTGGCGATTTTCCTGTGGCTGGGCAAGGGGCTCGAACGCACAACCTACGATCGGTACCTCGCGTTTTTCCGGGAGTCGGTCTCCGGGCTGAACCCCAACGCGCCGGTGAAGTTCCGCGGGGTCGACGTCGGGAGGGTCCGGGACATCGTCATCAACCCGAAAAACGTCGAAGAGGTCCGGCTGACCCTGGAAATCGTCCAGGGCACCCCGGTCAAGACGGACACCGTCGCCACCCTGAGAGTCCAGGGGCTGACCGGCCTCGCCTTCGTGGACCTTTCCGGAGGCAGCCAGGCCGCACCCCTTTTGAAGGCGGAACCGGGGGAATCCTACCCGGTCATCCGAACGGGCCCCTCCCTGCTCTTCCGCCTCGATACGGAAGTGACGAACCTCATCACCGGGGTGAACGCATTCACAGAAGATGCCCGGGCCGTGATCGACGAGGAAAACCGAAGGAAGCTCCGGCAGATCCTCGGCGACCTGGCCGTGCTTACGCACACGCTGGCGGAGCGGAGCGAATCCGTGGACGAGGGGGTCCTCCGCGGCGCGGAGGCGATGCAAAACATCGCCCGGATCACGGAACAGCTCCATGGCCGGCTGCCGGTCCTCCTGGACAACGTCGCCTCGACAACCGCCTCCCTCAAGGGGACCGCCGTCAAGATCGACGCGGCCGGCGTCGAAGTCGCGCGCGCGGGCCGCGAGCTGGGCGACATGGCGAAGGAGAACCGCCCGAACATCGAGCGCTTCACGCGGCAAAGCCTTCCGGAGTTCGGGCTGCTGATCGCGGAACTGCGGCAATTGACCGTTCAATTGCAACGGCTGGCCCGGCTACTGGAGCAGGAACCGAACTCGGCGATTTTCGGGAGACCCCCGGTGCCCCCGGGACCCGGGGAGTAAGGGAGGATCGGACGATGCCGGAGAGGAATGGACGATTTCGACGGATCCGGTGGGCGGCGATACCGGCCCTTCTCGCGGCGGCCGCTGCGTGCACGCTCCTTCCGACGCCCAAGGCGGTCCCCCGGACCACTTACCTGCTGCGACCGGACTCCCCGGTTCGGGGGGTCCCGGTCGCGCATTGCCCCCAGGGATCCGGAACGCTGCTCGTGAGCGTTCCGCGCGAGGAGCCCGGGTTCGAGACCACGAGGATGGCCTATCTTCCCCGCCCCAACACCGTGAAGTATTACGCCAACAGCCGATGGGCCGACTCCCCGGCAGGCATGCTGGCCCCTGCGCTCGTGGAGGCCCTGGAAAAAACCGGGTGCTGGCACGCCGTGGTCCGCGCGCCGAGCGCCCTCCCGGCGGATTTCCGGCTGGACACGGAGGACCTCGCCCTGGAGCAGGAATACTTCTCCCGGCCCAGCAAGGTCCGCCTTTCACTGAGGGCCACGCTCGTGGACCTGCGGGAACCCGGCATCCTCTCGGTGCGGCGGTTCGAGGCGCTGGAAGACGCTCCCTCCGAGGACGCCGAAGGAGGCGCGATCGCGGCCGGCCGCGCCGCGGAGAAGCTGCTCGGATCGGTGGCGGCGTGGGCGAACGCAGCCGCCCGACCCGGCGCGGCGAGCCGGTGAACCCTTCTTCGAGGCCCCCTTCCGGTTTTTAGGAACGCCCCCTTTTTTATGCTATGTTTCAGAAGTGCGCCCGGGTGGCGGAACTGGCAGACGCACGGGACTTAAAATCCCGAGGCTGCATAAGCCGTGGGGGTTCAATTCCCCCCCCGGGCACCATGGGAATTTAGAGGGGCGCAGCCCCGTTATCCCTTCCAAAAGGAGAGGCTACGATGGGCAGAACCATCCGTCCGGCCGGGCTTGTCGCAATGCTTGCCTTCTCGCTCGTGTTCCTGGGGGCGGGCAAGGGGGCCTCGAAACCGGCCGCTCCACCGAAGGCAAAGGCGCCTGTCATCAACGCCAAGATCGGGGTGATCTCCATCCTCACGGGGCAGGGCTCCGGCTACGGCGAGGCAATCACCAACGGCTTCAAACTGGCCCGCGACGAGGTCAACGCGAAGGGCGCCGTCCGCATCCAGCTGGTCATCGAGGACTCCTCCGGCAAGCAGGAGCAGGCGCTGGCCGCCGCGCAGAAACTCATCAACTCCGACCAGGTCGTGGCGGTCCTCGGCCCGACGCTCAGCACCGAGATGAAGGTCGTGGGGCCGGAGGCGAACGCCAGCGGGGTGCCGATCATGGGGACCTCGACGACCGCCGCCGGCATCACCCAGATCGGGAAATACGTCTTCCGGAACGCGCTGCCGGAATCCCAGGCCATCCCGGCCTCCGTCCGGATGGCGGTGAAGAAATACAACATCCGGAAGGTGGCGCTGCTCTACGGAAACGACGACGTCTTCACCAAGTCGGGCTTCGACACGATGAAGAAAATGGCCGAGGACCTCAAGCTGTCCATCGTGACGATCGAGACCTTCCAGAAGGGGCAGTCGGACTACAAGGCCCAGCTCACAAAGATCAAGGGCCTTTCCCCCGACGCCGTCTTCTGCTCCGCCCTCTACGAGGAGGGGGCGGTCATTCTCTCCCAGGCCAGGAAAATGGGAATCAAGGTCCCCTTCGTGGGCGGGAACGGCTTCAACTCGCCCAAGGTCATCGAGATCGCGAAGGACGCGGCGGAGGGGCTGGTGGTGGCCACCCCCTGGTTCGCGGAGAAAAACGACCCGAAGGTGAAGGCCTTCGTAACCCGGTACCAGAAGGCGTACGGCAAGAAGCCGGACCAGTTCGCCGCCCAGGCGTACGACGCCCTCTACATCCTGGCGGAGGCGCTCCGGAAGGCGGGGGCTGCCGACCGGGCGAAGCTGCGGGACGCGCTGGCGGGGATCCGGAACTTCGACGGGGTCCTGGGCCGGTTCTCCTTCGACGCGGAACGGGACGTCGTCATGGAGCCCGTCGTCCTGATCATCAAGAACGGGAAGTTCCAGGTGTTCCAGTAAAAGGCGCCCGCGGGGAGAGCGGTTGTTCGCGGAACAGCTGATCAACGGGATCACCCTGGGCAGCATCTACGCCGTCGTTGCGCTCGGCTACACGCTCGTCTTCGGCGTGCTCGATATCATCAACATGGCCCACGGGGAGATCTTCATGTTCGGGGCCTTCGTCGGGATGCTGATCGCGACGAAGGCCCAGGCGCCGCTCTGGTCCGCTTTCCTGGGCGCCATCGCCGTGACGGGGGCGATGGGATACCTGCTGGAGCGCTTCGCACTGCGCCCTCTCCGGGGAAGGCCGGGGGGGTCTCAGCTGGCCCCCCTCATCAGCACCATCGGCGTCTCCATCCTTCTCGAGAACACCGCCCACAAGCTGTTCGGCGCGGGCAACCAGCTGTTCGAAACCCCCTTCGCGGAGATCCGGTTCAACGCCGGGCCGGTCACGATATACCTCGTCCAGGCGCTGATCCTGGCGATCTCGATCCTGCTCATGGCCGGGCTCTCCCTGTGGCTCTACCGGACGCGAGCCGGCAAGGCGCTGCGCGCCACCGCGGAAAATCTCGAGGCCGCCGGGCTCCTGGGCGTGGACACGACGAGGATCATCACGGCCACGGTGGTCATCGCATCCTCGATGGGGGGCGTGGCGGGCGTCCTCGTCGGGATGGCGTTCAACTACATCAACAACCAGATGGGCCTCTCCATGGGGCTCAAGGGGCTCGCGATCATCATCTTCGGGGGGATGGGCAGCGTCGCGGGCGCGGTGGCGGGCGGCCTGATCCTCGGCCTGTCCGAGACGTTCGTCGTCGCCTACGGCAACTCCGGCTACCGGGACGCCATCGCATTCATCGCGATCATCGTCGTGCTGCTGATCAAACCGCAGGGGCTGTTCGGGCAGGCAGCGCCGGAAACGCAGCGGTAACCCCATGCCGTTCGACTGGCTGAACCCCTACCACCTGCAGGTAGCGTCCTTCATCTTCATCAACATCCTGCTGGGCGCAAGCATCTACGTGACCCTCTCCACGGGCCAGCTTTCGCTGGGGAACGCGGGGTTCATGAGCATCGGGGCGTACACCTCCGCGATCCTCACGACCCGCCATGGAATCCCGATCCCCGTCGGGGTGCTGATGGGCGCCCTGATCGCGGGCCTCTCCGGAATTCTCGTGGGGATCCCCGCCCTGCGGCTGCGCGGGGTCTACCTCGCGATCGCGACGCTCGGGTTCGGGGAGGTGATCCGGGTCGTCTTCATCAACTGGGAGTCGCTGACCGGCGGCGCCATCGGGATCGCGGCGATCCCGCAGATGGGCAGGGAAATCCTCGCCGCCCTGGAGAAGGCGGGCTTCTCCGCGGAATCCGTGGGAATGAGGAACAACCAGTTCATCAGCCTCACGGTCTTCCTGCTCCTGTTCGCCGCCGCGCTCCTGTCGATCCTGTTCTTCCTTCGCCTCTCCTCCTCGCGTATCGGCAGGGCGTACGCCGCCATCCGGATGGACGAGGCGGCCGCGGAAGCGGCGGGGATCGACACCACCTATTACAAGGTCCTGGCCTTCAGCCAGGGCGCGCTGCTTTCGGGATTCGCGGGGGCCCTGTTCGCCCACGCCACATCCTACATCAGCCCCGCGGACTTCACCTACCACCGCGCGGTGGAGATCCTCGTGTTCGCGGTCTTCGGCGGCAGCGAACACCTCCTGGGCCCGGTGTTCGGGGGGATGTTCCTGACGCTGCTCCCGGAGGCGCTCCGGTTCATCAGCGACTTCCGCTATATCATCTACGGGGCCCTGCTCGTGATCATGATGATCTTCCGCCCGCAGGGGGTGATCGACCCTCCCCTGATCCGCCGGCTTGCCGGGCGCAGGGCGGCGGAGGGCGCGGGGCGATGACGCTGCTTGCGCTTTCGGACGTGAGCAAACGGTTCGGGGGGCTGGCGGCCGTGAGCGGGGTCTCCTTCACGGTTCGCGAGAGGGAGGTCCTGGGACTGATCGGCCCCAACGGCGCCGGGAAGACCACCCTGTTCAATCTCATCACGTCGGCCTTTCCGCCCAGCGGGGGCAGCATCCGGTTCCGCGGGGAATCCATCGAAGACCTCAAGCCCCACGCCATCGCCCGCCGGGGGATCAGCCGCACCTTCCAGAACATCCGGCTGTTCGCGCAGATGACGGCGCGCGAGAACATCATGGTCGGAAGGCATGCCCGCAGCCGCGCGGGGATCTGGAGGAGCGTCCTTCGCACGAGGGGCCAGAGGTCCGAAGAAGCGCGGATCCGGGAGAAGACGGACGAACTGCTGGATCTCATGGGGCTAACCGGCAACGAGGAGCTTCCGGCGGGAAAGCTCCCCTACGGGCACCAAAGACGCCTGGAGATCGCGCGGGCGCTGGCGGCCGAGCCCAGCCTGCTGTTGCTGGACGAGCCGGCGGCCGGCATGAACGAGAAGGAAACGCGGGAAATCCGGCAGCTGATCCGCACGATCCGGGGCCTGGGCGTCACGGTCCTGCTGATCGAGCACGACATGTCGCTGGTCATGGAGGTGTGCGACCGGCTGGTCGTGCTGAATTTCGGCCAGAAGATCGCGGAAGGCACCCCGGAAGCGGTCCGGGGCAACCCGGACGTGGTCGAAGCGTACCTCGGCAGGGAAGAGGACGGCGAGGATGCTTGAGATCCGGGGACTGGCCGCGGGCTACGGGAACATCCGGGCGCTGAAGGGGATCGACCTCGACGTCGCGGAGGGACAGGTCGCCTGCATCCTCGGGGCCAACGGCGCCGGCAAGACGACCTTCATGAAGACGGTTTGCGGGCTGCTCCGGCCGTCAGGGGGGAGGATCGCGTTCCGGGGGGAAGACATCACGGGGATGACGCCGGCGGCGATCGTGCGGAAAGGGATCGTTCTCGTGCCTGAAGGGCGGGCCATCCTCACCCGGATGACCGTGCTGGAGAACCTCGAGCTGGGGGCCTACCAAAGGAGGGACGCGGGAATCCGAAGGGACCTGGATGCGGTCATGGAACGGTTCCCCATTCTTTCGGCCAGGAAAGAGCAGCGGGGAGGCTCCCTTTCCGGCGGGGAACAGCAGATGCTGGCCATCGCGCGCGCCCTGCTCGCCCGGCCCCTCCTTCTCCTGCTCGACGAACCCTCCCTGGGGCTCGCGCCGCTGGTCGTCGCCGACATCTTCCGGATCGTCCGGGAGATCAACGCGGACGGGACCACCGTGCTCCTCGTGGAGCAGAACGTGAAACAGGCTCTCCGGGTCTCCCATCACGCCTACGTGCTGGAAACGGGAAAAATCGTCCACAGCGGTCCGGCCGCGGAGCTTCGCAACGACCCGAAGATCATGGAGTCGTACCTTGGGGTCGGGCGGAAACGGGACGCCGAAGAGTGAGATACTGACAAAAGACCATTCGCCGATACGGAGGAGACCATGGCGTTGAACCAGGCGCGGTTCGTGCCCCTATCCGAGGCTGCGGGAGCCGTCCCGTCCGGATCGAGGATCGTGATCGGGGGCGCAATGGCGATGCCCCCGATGTCGTTCGTGCGGGAGTTGATCCGGCAGGGAAAGAGAGAGCTGGACCTTGTCTGCTCCCCCCTCGGGGGGATCAACGTGGACATGCTCGCCGGAGCGGGATGCGCGCGGTCGGTGGAGTTCCCCCAGATCTCCCTGGGAGAGTTCGGGATGGCCCCCAATTTCCGCCGCGCGGTCGAGGCGGGGCGGCTGGCCACCCGCGAACATTCCTGACCCGGCATCCTCGCCGGGCTCCAGGCTGGAGCCGCAGGGTTGCCGTTCCACCCCATGCTCGGTTTCGCGGGAAGCGATTACGAAAAGGTCCGGGCCGATTTCCGGAAAGTCGCGGACCCGTACACCGGCAAGGAGATCTTCGTCGTTCCCCCGATCGTGCCCGACTGGGGGGTGATCCACGCGATCCGGGCCGATGAAAACGGAAACGTGGTCGGCTCCGCCCTGGAATCCGACCGTCTCGCGATTCTCGCCGCGAAGAGGACCATCGTGACCGTGGAAGCGGTCGTCCCCTCCGGGGAGTTCGTCGCCCGACCGGGGGAGATCTTCCTGTCTTCCCTCCACATCGACCTGGTCGTCGTCGCCCCGCGGGGCGCCCACCCGGGCGCGTGCGTCAACACGTACGGAATCGACCGGGCCCATGTCGAGAAATACCTTGCGGCTTCGAAGACGGAGGATGGGTTTTCCGCGTATCTTGCGGAATACGTCCTCGGGAAGACGGAGGAAGCCTACATGGAGCTGACGGGGAACGCGCGGGCCGCAGCGGGAAAGGGGGCGTGAGGCGATGCCGCTGAGCCTCTCTGGGTGCACCCCCGACGAGTTTCTCGCCTTCCGGATCTCGCAGGAGGTCCGCGATCACGAACGGACGGCCGTGGGGACGCTCTCCCCCGTGCCGCTGTTGGGGGTCCTGCACGCCCAGGCGTCCCACGCCGGGCACGGGAAATTCCTCCTGCTCGGATCCCGGGAGACCCCCCTCACGGAGGGATCCAAGGAGCTGTTCGACCTCGCGCAGCGCGGGAAGCTCGACCTCTTCTTCCTGTCGGGGGCGCAGATCGACCGGAAGGGGAACATCAACCTCACCTGCATCGGGCCGTACGACTCCCCGAAGGTCCGTCTCCCCGGGGGCGCGGGGTCGGCGATGCTCTATTACATGACCCGGCGCGTGGTCCTGTTCACGCTTTCCCATTCCCCCCGCCTCTTCGTGGAAAAGTGCGACTTCGTCACCTCGGCCGCCTCCACGCCGCAATACCCGTGGCGGCGCGGCGGGCCGACCCGGCTGATCACTCCCCTCTGCACGATGGAATACGACACGCATGCCGG
The DNA here is from genome assembly GCA_050263475.1 of Deltaproteobacteria bacterium. Lineage (GTDB taxonomy): Bacteria > Desulfobacterota > Deferrimicrobia > Deferrimicrobiales > Deferrimicrobiaceae > FEB-35. The sequence goes on along the minus strand of JBLNFH010000069.1, from coordinate 1,083 downwards.
CGAGTGGCTCCTGCACTCCCTGCACCCCGGGGTATCCCACGCCGAGGCGCAGAAGGAAACCGGGTTCCCCCTCCTTCCGGGATCGGCGCCCGAAACGCCCTCACCATCTCCGGAAGACGTCGCCCTCCTGCGCGCCCAGCTCCCGGTGCTCGCGAACTCCTACCCGGTGTTCGCCCAGTCGCTGCAGGCGCGCATCGGCGCCCTCCCCCCTTGAGGGCTGCGGTGATCCCGGAAGGTCGGGCGGTCCCTCTCCCCTATTCCCGGTCCGGAAACATTTCTCCCCCCCTGCGCGTCTAACGGGGGAGGTGACGCCATGACGCCATCCCTGAGCTGCCCGAACTGCGGACAAGTAGACGATCTGGAAACCGTAATCCCCGTCGGGGTCATTGCAGACAACGGGATTTTATGGAATTGTCAATGCGGGATCATTCGAGCAGTGGCGATCGGTCATGCACCGCGGAAGCTTGTCAGTAAGGTGATCGTGGCGGACGAGATGAAGGATTGGATCCGACGTTCCCTTGGATACAAAAAGGCGGGATGATACCCGCCATGAGCGTCAGGCTGATCGCATTTCTCGTAGCCATCCTGCTTGCCTATATCGGTATCGATTTTGACCCCTGAAAGACCATGTGCAAACGACTGTTACTCGGGCTCGGTCTCGTCGGCGCAGCGATGGTCTTCCTTGCGGTCGCCGTGTGCCGGCGAGGGTCCATCTCCCCCCCCTGCCCGATCTGCGGACGGGTAGACGACCTGGCCGCGGTCGATCCCATCGGGACTCACCTGGGCAGGGCGGTTCTATGGCAATGCCCGTGCGGAAATACACGGGCGGTCCTGATCAACCGTCACATCCCGCGCGCGCTCGTCGAGAAGGCGTTGGTCCGGGATGCAGGATCGCACTAGCCGTGAACTCCTGCAAAGAAAAAGGGATTACGGAGAAAACCGCAATCCCTTGATATCGTTTGGAGCGGGCGACGGGATTTGAACCCGCGACTTCAACCTTGGCAAGGTTGCACTCTACCACTGAGTTACGCCCGCGTTCGGAAACCCGATTCTATGGGAATCGGCCGCCGCTTGTCAAGAAAA
>JBLNFH010000068.1:0-6231 GCA_050263475.1 Deltaproteobacteria bacterium | reverse complement strand
CGGAGGCTCAAGAACGAAATGAAGATCGAAGCCTATCTGACCCAGGGGTGAACCGGGATGAGGATCTGTCCGACGAAAGAGGAATTCCGGGCGCACGCGAAGGCGTTCTCCGTCATCCCGGTCTGGCACGAGTTCCACGCCGATCTCGAGACGCCGGTATCCGCCTACCTGAAGATCGCCTCGAAGTTTCCGGACGACCACTTCCTGCTCGAGAGCGTGGAAGGCGGGGAGAAGTGGGCGAGGTACTCCTTCATCGGCTTCGACCCGTACCTGCGGTATCGGGCGGACGGCAAAACCGTGTCGATCCGGAAGGGGCGGGACGAGAGCTCGCACCCCGCGGATGGGGACCCCCTGAAAGAGCTGGAGGGATTCCTTTCCGGGATCCGGTTCCAGCAAGCGGTCGGGCTGCCGCGGCTGTCGGGGGGCGCGGTGGGCTTCATCGGCTACGACTACGTCCGGCACATCGAGAAGATCCCCGACACGCACCCGGCGGAAGGGACGCCGGATGCGCTCTTCCTGTTCCCGTCCCGGCTGGTGATCTTCGACAACGTGAAGCACACGATCCTGATCGTGGCCCACGGGGAAGTCCCGGAGGCGGGCGGCGCCGGGGAGGCCTACGACCGTTGCTGCCGCTCCATCGAGGAGGTGCGCGACATTCTCCAGGGGCCGCTCCCCTGGTCGGAGATCCCCCGGGGACGGGAGGGGGCGGAACCGGTCTTCGACATCCCCCGCGACGCGTTCCTCGCAAGCGTCCGGAAGGCGAAGGAGTATATCCGCGACGGGGAGATCATCCAGGCCGTGCTCTCCAACCGCGCGCGCATGAAGACGGACCGTTCCCCCGCGGAAGTCTACCGGGTGCTCCGGGCGCTGAACCCGTCGCCGTACATGTACCTCCTGAAAACGGGCGGGCTGGCCGTGGTCGGCTCCTCGCCGGAGATCCTGGTCCGGCTGGAAGGAGACCTGGTCCAGCTGCGGCCGATCGCCGGGACCCGCCCCAGGGGGGCCGCTCCCGAAGAGGACCGGAGGCTCGAGGCGGAGCTTCTGTCCGACCCCAAGGAGATCGCCGAGCACGTGATGCTGGTCGACCTGGGCCGTAACGACGTGGGGCGCGTCGCGGCGTACGGGTCGGTCAAGGTGGACGAGCTGATGGCGGTGGAACGGTATTCCCACGTGATGCACATCGTTTCCAACGTGGTCGGCAGGCTCCGGAAAGGGCTGTCCGCCTTCGACGTGCTCCGGGCGGCCTTTCCCGCCGGAACGGTCACGGGTGCGCCCAAGGTGCGGGCCATGGAGATCATCGAGGAGCTGGAGCCTTTCCGGCGGGGCATCTACGCGGGCGCGGTGGGGTATTTCGACCTGCAGGGGAGCATGGACTTCTGCATCACGATCCGCACCATCGTGATGCGGGACGGCGAGGCGGTGATCCAGGCCGGCGCCGGGATCGTCGCGGATTCGGACCCCGAGAAGGAGTGGGAGGAGATCCGGAGTAAGGCGCGGGTCCTTTTCCGGGCGATCGGGATCGGCGAAGGGGGGAGGGAGCGCTCGTGATCGCGGTGATCGACAACTACGATTCGTTCACCTACAACCTCGTGCAGTACCTGTGCGAGCTCGGGGCGAAGGTCGACGTGTTCCGCAACGATGCGATCAGCGTCGCCGAGCTGGCCGCGAAGGGACCTTCCGGGATCGTCGTCTCCCCGGGCCCCGGCGGCCCCAACGACGCGGGGATCTCCCTCGAGGCGATCCGCGCGTTCTCCGACCGCGTCCCCATCCTCGGGGTGTGCCTCGGCCACCAGTGCATCGGGCAGGCCTTCGGGGGGAAGGTCGTCCACGCGCAGGCGCTCATGCACGGCAAGACGTCCCGGATCCGGCACAACGGGAAGGGGATCTTCTCCATGCTGGAGAACCCGCTGACCGCGACGCGCTATCACTCGCTCGCCCTGGAGAAGATGTCCCTGCCGCCGGAGCTGGAGATCAGCGCGGAATCCGAGGACGGCGAAATCATGGGAGTGCGCCACCTGTCCCGCCCGATCTTCGGGGTGCAGTTCCATCCCGAGTCGATCCTCACGCAGTACGGCATGAGGATCCTCGAGAATTTCCTTTCCCTCATCGACCCCCAGCAGCCGGTCCTCCGATGCTTCCGCAACATGCGGGAGGCGATCACGGAAGTGGCGGCGGGCAAGGACCTTTCGGCGGACGGGATGCGGGACTCGATGCGGATGATCATGGAAGGGGAGGCCACGCCCGCGCAGATCGCCGCGTTCCTGTCCTGCCTCTCGATCAAGCGGGAGACGACGGCGGAGATCGCGGCCGCCGTCGACGTCATGAGGCAGAAGGCGCTTCGCATCGCCGCCCCGCCGGGGGAAGACGTGCTCGACACGTGCGGGACCGGCGGGGACCGCGCCGGGACCTTCAACATCTCCACGACCGTGGCGTTCGTGGCCGCGGGAGCGGGCGTCCGCGTGGCCAAGCACGGCAACCGTTCGGTGACCAGCCGGTCGGGAAGCGCCGATGTTCTGGAGGCTCTCGGGATGGACCTGTCCTCGCCGGCATCCGCGGTCCAGCGGGCGCTCGACGAGGCCGGGATTACGTTCATGTTCGCGCCGAAATTCCACGCCGCCATGAAATACGCCATCGGCCCCCGCCGGGAGATCGGCATCCGGACGATCTTCAATATCCTGGGGCCCCTGAGCAACCCCGCCGGGGTGAACTGCCAGATGGTCGGGGTGTTCAGCGAGGAGCTGGGCGAGACGTACGCGCGCGTGCTGGCGGAGCTGGGACACAAGCGGGCCTTCGTCGTCCACGGGACCGACGGGCTGGACGAGGTCACCCTGTCCGCCCCCTCCATCGTGTGGGATGTCCGGAAGGGGTCGGTGAAGCGGTACCTGTTCGACCCGAGGTCGGTCGGGTTCGAGTATGCCCCCCTCCAGGACCTGAAAGGCGGGGACGCGGGGACCAACGCGGGGATCCTCAAGGGGATCCTCGGGGGCGAGAAGGGGCCGGGGCGGCAGGCGACCCTGCTGAACGCGGGGTTTGCGATCGTCGCCGGCGGCAAGGCCGGGGATGTCCGGGAAGGCATCGAGCTGGCGGCCCGGTCGATCGACTCCGGGGCGGCGATGTCCCGCCTGAACGCGTTCCTGGGCGTTCTCGGAAAAAGGGGAGCGTAGCGGGCCGGGCATGGCTACCCATCTGGAAAGAATCCTTTCCGCGGTCCGGGAGGACCTGGAGGCGCGAAAGGCCTCCGATCCGTTCGCCGATATCGCGGAGCGGGCGATGCGGAACGTCCGGAGGCGCGCCATCCGCCGCGGGCCGGGGGTTCCCCCCGGGATCATCGCCGAGATCAAGCGGGCCTCCCCCTCTCGGGGATGGATCCGGAAGGACCTGGATGCGGCCGAGACGGCCCGCGCCTACGTGCGCGGGGGAGCGTGCGCCGTCTCCGTCCTCACGGAAGGGCGTTTCTTCGGCGGATCGCTCGCGGACCTGTCCTCGGCAAGCGCGGCGTGCGGCGGCGTCCCTGCGCTGCGGAAGGATTTCCTCCTGGACGACTACATGATCGCCGAATCCCGCGCCCACGGCGCCGACCTCGTCCTGCTGATCGTCGCCGTCCTGGGGAAGGAGACCGGGAGGATGCTCCGGTCCGCGCGAACCTTCGGGATGGAAGCGCTGGTCGAGGTGCACGACGAGGCCGAGATGGAGCTGGCGGCGGAAGCGGGCGCGTCGGTCATCGGGATCAACAACCGGAACCTCGCGACCCTGAAGGTCGACCTGGACACCTCCCGGCGGCTGCTTCCGCTGGCGCCGGAAGGCGCCATGAAGGTGGTGGAAAGCGGGATCTCCTCCCCGGAGGAGGTGCGCCGTCTCCATGCATTGGGGGCGGACGCGTTCCTGGTCGGTGAAGCGCTGGTGCGGGCCGGGGACCCGGAGGAAGCGGTGCGGAGGATCAGGGAAAATACCAGCCGGCGTACGGCGTGAAAAGGAGCGTACCGATGGAGACGAAGTACATCCTGAAAGACTCGGAAATACCGAAAGCCTGGTACAACATCATGGCCGACATGCCCATCCCGCCGGCCCCGGTGCTGCACCCGGGAACGGGAAAGCCGGTGACGCCGGACGACCTGTCGCCGCTCTTTCCCATGGCGCTCATCGAGCAGGAAGTGGCGTCGCAGCGGTTCATCCCGATCCCGGAGGAGGTCCGGAAGATCTACGCGCTGTGGCGGCCGGCGCCGATGTACCGGGCGGCGCGGCTCGAAGCGGCGATCGGCACCCGATCGCGGATCTATTACAAGTACGAGGGCGTGAGCCCCGCGGGGAGCCACAAGCCCAACACGTCGATTCCCCAGGCGTACTACAACAAGATGGCGGGGCGGAAGCGGATCGCCACCGAGACCGGGGCCGGGCAGTGGGGCTCTGCGCTCGCGCTCGGGGCCTCCTTTTTCGGGCTCGAGGCGAAGGTCTACATGGTCAAGGTCAGCTACCGGCAGAAGCCGTACCGGCGGATGCTGATGGAGGCGTACGGGGCGAAGGTCGTCCCGTCCCCGAGCGAGGACACCCAGAGCGGGAGGCAGATCCTCGCCGGCGCCCCGGATTCCCCGGGATCGCTCGGCATCGCGATCAGCGAGGCGGTCGAGGACGCCGCGACGAGGGAGGACACGAGCTACGCCCTCGGGTCCGTGCTGAACCACGTCCTGCTCCACCAGACGGTGATCGGGCTGGAGTGCCAGGAGCAGATGAAGCTCGCCGGCGACTACCCCGACGTGGTCATCGCCTGCTGCGGCGGCGGGAGCAACCTTGCCGGCATCGGGTTCCCGTTCCTCAGGGACAAGATCGCCGGCTCGAAAAACCCTCGGGTCATCGCCGTCGAGCCGTCGTCCTGCCCGACGCTCACCAAGGGGCGGTACGCCTACGACTTCGGCGACACCGCCCGGCTCACGCCGCTCGTCAAGATGTACACCCTCGGGCACGACTTCGTCCCGGCCGGGATCCACGCCGGCGGGCTCCGGTACCACGGGGATTCCCCGCTGGTCAGCCAGCTCTACCACGAGGGGCTGATCGAGGCCCAGGCCTATCCCCAGACGGTGGTGTTCAAGAGCGCGCTGTCCTTTGCGAAGTCCGAGGGGATCCTGCCGGCGCCGGAATCGTCGCACGCCATCCACAGCGCGATCGTCGAGGCGAAACGGGCGGACGAAGAGGGAAAAGAGAAGGCCATCCTGTTCAACCTGAGCGGTCACGGCTTCTTCGACCTCGCCGCCTACGACGATTTCCTGGCCGGGCGGCTGGTGGACCACGAGCATCCGGAGAGCGAGATCCAGGAGGCTCTCGGACGACTTCCGAAAGTGGGGGCGTAAGCGTCCGGCATGTTCCGGATCAAGATCTGCGGCATCACGTCGGCCGCGGATGCCGCGATGGCGGTATCCTTCGGCGCGGACGCCGTCGGGATCAATTTCTACCGGGGGTCGCCCCGCCACGTCCCGGTGTCCGAGGCGGCGCCGATCGTCGCTGCGGTCCGAGGAAGGGCCGTCCCGGTTGCGGTGTTCGTGAACGAGCTCCCGGAGGCGATCTCGGAGGTGTGCCGGACGCTGGGAATCGACGTGGTGCAGCTTTCCGGACGCGAGCCGCCGGCCGCCGCGCAGCGATTGCCCTTTCGGCGGATCAAGGCGGTGCACGTCCGGGACGGTTCGGAACTGTCCTCGTACCGGGATTACCCGTGCGAGGCGTTCCTGCTCGATTCGGCGGTGAGGGGGGAATACGGGGGCACGGGCAGGACCCTCGACTGGGAGAAGATCGGAGGGTGCCGCCCGGATAAACCGCTGATCCTCGCAGGAGGGCTCACTGCGGAGATCGTCGCCGCGGCGATTCGAACCGTCCATCCGGACGGGGTCGATGTCGCCAGCGGCGTGGAGATCGCCCCGGGGAAAAAGGATCCGGAAAAGGTAAAGGCTTTCATTAAGAATGCATTGAAAGGATTCGATATTGCAAGGGAATAGAAAGTACACGTGGCCGGACCGGTCGGGGCATTACGGCATTTTCGGCGGACGGTACGTCTCCGAAACGCTCATGAGCGCGCTGATCGAGCTGGAGGCGGCCTACCGAAAGGCGTCCCGGGACCGCGGCTTCGTCCGGGAGCTCGACTCCCTCCTTGGGGAATACGCGGGACGCCCGACCCCGCTGTATTTCGCCCGGCGGCTGACGGAGAAGGCCAAGGGGGCCAGGATCTTCCTCAAGCGCGAAGACCTG
>JBLNFH010000067.1:0-8317 GCA_050263475.1 Deltaproteobacteria bacterium | reverse complement strand
GCGGCCCCCCGTGCGCGTGCCGGTGCTGGGGAGGGTTCCCGCCGGCAGCCCCCGCGAGGCGATCGAGCACGTCGAGGAAGAGCTCTTCCTCGATCCCGCGCTCGCGGGCGATGGGGAGGTTTTCTCCCTGCGCGTCAAGGGGGACAGCATGGTCGGCGCCCACATCTGCGAGGGGGACTACGTCCTGGTCCGGGCGCAGGCCGACGCCGCCGACGGGGAGATCGTCGTGGCCGTGGTGGACGGCGAGGCCACCGTCAAGAGGCTGCGCCGGGAGAAGGGGAGAATCCGCCTGGAGGCGGCCAACCCGGCGTACCCGCCCATCGCCGTCCCCGACCGCGGCGCCCGCCCTTTCCGCATCGCCGGCAAGGTCGTCGGCGTCTTCCGCAGGATCTGAAGGAGCCCCGCCGTGCCCGCCGTCGACCTGGAGCGCGCCTCCTCCCTCTGCCTCTCCCCCCCGCGGGGCAGGATGGCGGGGATCTTCGGGGAAGGCGCCTGCGCGCTGGCGCTGCGCGCGCTCGCCCGGCCGCTCCTGCACGGCGAGGCGGTGGTGGCGGTGGACGGCGGGAACCGGTTCGACCCGTACGCGATCAGCAAGGCGGCCAGGGCCCTGGGCGGCGACGGGAGGGAGGCGCTCTCGCGCATCCGCGTCTCGCGGGCCTTCACCTGCCACCAGATGGAGGCGCTGCTCGCCCATCGGCTGGCGCCGGCGCTGGCCCGGTTCGACGCCGGGCTTGCCCTCGTCCTCGGGCTTCCCGAGACGTTCACCGACGCCGACGTCCCGTATCCCGAGGCGTGCCGCATCTTCCGGGGCTGCCTGTCCGCGCTGGGGCGGATCGCGTCGGGGGGCGCCCGCGTGGTCCTGGTCGGCCGGGGGGAGCGGCCGTCGGACGAGGAGAACCGCCGGGCGGGGTTCTTCCGGCACCTCGCCCGGATCGCCGACCCGCTGCTCCTTTTCACGGGGGGCGTTCCCGGCTTTCGCGCGTCCTCCCTCCCGGGAGCCCTCCCGCCCGTCGCCCGCCTCGCGGGAAGGAGGCGCTGAAAAAATGGGCCGCACCGTCCTCCCCTTCACCCAGGAGCTGTACCGCGAGGAGGAGTCGTGGAAGTCGTTCCGGCGCGCGCTGCGCCGGGAGGACCGCGGCCTGTTCGACGAGCTGTTCGCCGCGGCGAGGTATCACACCCCCGCCTGCACCTGCTCGGGGCGGGCCGTGCCGTTCGAGGCGATCCTGATGAGCATCCTCATCGAAGAACGCCGGGCGTCGCGGGAGCTGTCGCGCCGGGTGGAGGAGCTGGAACGGCGGCTGGCCGCGGCCGGGACCGGGGAGCGGGAACGATGTCCGGGCGAACGTTGACCGGCTGGGTGCTCGACGTCATTCCCGGCGGCTGCGGCATGACCGTCTGGTTCCGCACGGAGGCGGGGGAGACGGTCGCTTTGCAGGTCCCCTTCCGTCCTTCCTTCGCGCTGGCGGGCCCGCGGCTGGAGGAGGCAATCCTCCGTTCCGCCGCGCGGCGCTGGAACTGCGCCATTGAGCGGGGAGAGGGCATCGAGATTTTCTCTGGCGGCACGCTGCCGGCATGGACGTTCACCGTGGCGTCGCCCGTGCTGTTGAGGACCGCCGTCCGGAAAGCGGAGAGCGCCTTCGGCGCGGAGGCGCTGTTCAACGCCGACATCGCCCCGGAGCAGCAGTTCGCCTACGCCACCGGGCTCTGCCCGCTCTCGCGCGCGCAGGTGGAGTCCGACGGGGAGGGGACGCTTCTTTCCTCCCGCATCCTCGACGACCCGTGGGACGTGGATGCCCGGTGGCCCCCCGTCACGACGGCGTTCCTGAAAGTGGAAGGGAAGGGGCATCCGGCGCACGGCCGGATGCGCCCCCTGCTGTTCGCGACCGAAGGCAGGACGCACGTTCTCCTGTGGGAGGAGGGGGAGCGGTTCCTCCGGGATTTCCGGAAGCTCCTTGCGGAGGCCGACCCCGACCTGCTGGTCACCGAGTACGGCGACGACTACATCCTGCCCCGGATGCTCGCGCTGGCGGCGAGGCACCGGGTTCCTTTATCCCTCGGGCGCGACGCGCACGTTCCGGGCCGCCGCGATCCCGAAGGCGGCGGCGTCCGCCGCAGCCGGGAGCGGTCCTACGTTTCCTACGGGCAGGTGATCTTCCGCGCCGCGCCGCACCTGCTCTCCGGCCGCTGGCACGTCGACGCCCGCAACTCGTTCCTCTTCGGGGAGACCGGGCTGCCCGGGCTCTTCGAGCTCAGCCGGCTCTCCGGCATCCCGCTGCAGCGGATGGCGCGCTCCTCGCCGGGGACGGCCATTTCGTCGATGGAGATCGCGCGGGCGCTTGAGCGCGGGATCCTCGTCCCCTACAAGAAGCGGGAGCCGGAGGAATTCAAGTCCGGCGCGGACCTGGTTACGACCGACAAGGGGGGGCTCACCTACCTGCCGCGGCCGGGGCTGCACGAAAACGTGGGGGAGCTCGACTTCGCCTCGATGTACCCGTCGCTCATGGCCCGGTACAACATCTCCCCGGAAACCGTCAACTGCGCCTGCTGCGGGGGGCATCCGCCGGATGGCCGCCCGGGGATGCCCGTTCCGGAAATCGGGGCGCACACCTGCGTCCGCCGCCGCGGCCTCATCCCCGAGACCCTGGCCCCCATCCTGGCCAAGCGACGGCTTCTCAAGGAGCGGCAGAAGGCCGCCGCCGAGCCTTCGGAGCGCGATTTCTTCCGGAAGCGGCAGACGGCGATGAAGTGGATCCTGGTCGTCTCCTTCGGCTTCCTCGGGTACAAAAACGCGCGGTTCGGCCGGATCGAGGCGCACGAGGCGGTGACCGCCTGGGGCAGGGAGAAGCTGCTCCTTGCCAAGGAGATCTCCGAGCGGGAAGGGTTCCTCTTCCTGCACGGCTTGACCGACGCCGTCTGGGTGAAAAAAGAGGGGGCCGCCGAAAAGGAGTACCGGGACCTGGCGGAGAGGATCGGGAAGGAAACGGGGATGCCCATCGCGCTGGAGGGGATTTACCGGTGGCTCGCCTTCCTCCCCTCGAAGCGGAACCCATCGGTCGGCGTCCCCAACCGGTTCGCGGGCGCCTTCTCGAGCGGGGAGATCAAGGCGCGCGGGATCGCGATGCGCCGCTCCGACGCCCCGCCGTTCATCGCCGCCTTCCAGCGGGCGCTGCTGGAGCGGATGGCGGAGGCGGGGGACATCGCGGCCCTGCGGGAGATGCTGCCGGAGCTTCGGGGGATGGCCGGCGAGGCCGCGTTGGAGCTTCGCGAGGGGCGGATCCCGCCGGAGGCGCTGGCGGTCTCGAGGCGCCTCTCGAAGGCGCCCGGGCAGTACGTCGCCAACACGGTGGCCGCCGCGGTCACCCGGGAGCTGTGCGGCCGGGGCGTGACGCTTCATCCCGGATCGAAGATCCGGTACCTGCTGACGGGGGAAGGCAAGCGCGCGGCCGCCTCGCGCCCGCGCGGGAAGGCGGACGCGGGAACGAGGGGCCGCGCGATGGGGTTCCTGGACGGGAGCGAGTCGCCGGACCTCGCGCAGTACGAGGAGATGCTGCGCGAAGCGGCGGACGAACTCCTTGGGCCGGTGGAGGCTACCTCCGTCTCCAGGCCGGCACGCCGTTCTCGTCCCGGAGCGTGAGGAGCGCGCCGCCCTTCTTCACCTCGGCGGCGATGAGGACCGGTTTTCCTTTGAACGTCACCAGAGATCCCTTGATCTCGACCTTGTCGTTCGGTCCGATCTTGACCGCCTGCTGGTCCAGGAACCGCGACGGGCCCAGGTGGACCGGGATCTCCTCCTTGTCCGTTTTCAGGATCAGGTAAACGCCGTGGCCCCTTCCTCTCCGGTGGGCGATCTGGTTCACCTTCATCACTTCCCCGCTGACCGTCTCGACCGTCTTGGGATCGTACATCCGCTTGTATTGCGTTCCCGCGGCCGTTCCCGGTCCTCCGGGTGCTTCCTCCGCGGCGACCGCGCCCGCTGCGGCGACGCCGAACAGCAGGCCCAGCGCGGCGAGCAAAACGACAGGGATGCGAACGGCTTTCTTCATTGCTTCTCCTCCTCCGGTACAGGCTGAAAATCGGGTGTACGACGTGTAGAACCCCGGAATGCGGGGAAAGGTTTCACGCGGGGTGCGAACGGGCGAACGGCAGGGGGAGATCTATGGATTCGCGGCGATTGCGCGAGCGCGGGCGCGGACGATGGAGACGGCCGCATAGAGGATCAGGATCGCGGAGACGATCTGCGACTCCGAGAAGGGGCCCCAAAATCCCCGCGGGTCGTCGCGGAAGATTTCGAGGAAGGAGCGGACGACGCCGTACAGGATGATCATCGTCCAGAACAGCATGCCGGGGGTCCGGAACCGGTCCCGGGCCGCGTACAGCGTCCCGAAAATGGCGAACGCCCCGAGCGATTCGTAGATCTGCGTCGGATGCAGGGGGATACCCAGCGGCGCCAGCGAAGCCGGGTCGGTGAAGACGATCGCCCAGGGGACGGTGGTGAACTTCCCGTAGCAGCAGCCGGCGGCCGAGCAGCCGATGCGGCCGAAGGCGAGCCCCAGCGGGATACCGAGGGCGGACGCGTCGGCCACGGGAAGGAACGGCATCCGGTGCCGCCGCAGGTAATAGAGGCACACCGCCACGGCGGCCAGGAACCCGCCGTAGAAGACCAGCCCGCCGTTCCACAGCTTGAAGATCTCGGCGGGGTCGGTCCGGTAATGCTCCCAGTAGACCAGGACGTGGAAGAGGCGCGACCCGATGATGGCCGTGATCACCACCCAGAACCCCATGTCGAAGAAGGTATCCCGGTCGAGCCCCTTGCGCCGGATTTCCCTTCCCGCCACCCACAGCGCCGCGAGGAAGCCGATCGCGACGAACACGCCGTACGAGTAGATCTTCAGGCTTCCGATCTTAACGAGGACGGGATGCACTCTCGATCTCCTTGCCCCAGAATATCATGTCGAGAATCAGCAGGAGGATCCCGACGGTGATCCCGATGTCCGCCAGGTTGAACGCGGGCCAGTGGAGATGGCGCCAGTGGACGTCCAGGAAGTCGACCACGTACCCGAGCCTGCCGCGGTCGATCAGGTTTCCGATCGCCCCGCCGAGGATGAGCCCCAGGCCGCAAGGCGCCGGGCCCCTCCCCGGCAGATGGTAGATGTAGGCAAGGACCGCCGCCACCGCGAGCGCCGTCGCCACGAGCAGCAGCGGGTTGACCCAGGCGGGGTCCAGGGTGGAGAGGAACCCGAAGGCGACTCCCCGGTTGCGGACGTGGACGATGTGGAAATAGTCGTCGATCACGGCGCGGGCCTCGTGGAGGCTGAAGCGGCGCACGATCCACGCCTTGCTCCACTGGTCGGCGACCGTGAGGAGGCAGGCCGCGAGCAGCGGTACCGCGAATTTTCGAACGGGAGGCAAGAACCGGCCTTATCCGGCCACCGCCGCCGCGCACCGGGCGCACAGCTCCGGGGCGTCGGGAATCGTTCCGACGGCGGGAGTGTGGTTCCAGCAGCGCTCGCACTTTCCCCACGGGGCCTTTTCCACCTTCGCCTTGAGGCCGGGGAAAGCAGCGCTCTCGTAGACTTCGGGACCCGATACGTCCCCCTCGGCCAGCCCCGAAACGATGAGAACTTCCTGGATCTCCCGGGCGTGGCCCGCGAGCAGGTCGGCGAACGGTCCGGGCGACACGGTCACCAGGGCGTCCTGGTCGCTCCCGATCGTTTTCTCCTTCCGGGCCGCCTCCAACGGCTGGGCGATCTCGGCCCGCAAGGCGAGGATCCGCTCCCACCGCGCGACGATCTCCTCGGCCCCGGCGAGCTCCGCGGGGCGGGGAAGGTCCGACAGGAAAACGCTTCCCGGCTTGCCCGGGAAGGAGGGAAGGAACCCCCAGACCTCCTCCGCGGTGAACGACAGCACCGGCGCGAGCAGCGACGCCATCCCGCGGGTGATCTCGAAGAGCGCGCTCTGCGCGGAGCGCCTGGCCGGGTCGTCCGCCTTGGAGCAGTACAGCCGGTCCTTCAGGACGTTCAGGTAGAAGCTGGACAGGTCAACCGCGCAGTAGTTGTTCACCGCATGGAAGATGAGATGGAACTCGTAGCCCTCGTAGGCCCGGAGAACCTTTTCCGCCAGGCGGTGGAAGAGGATCAGCGCGTACCGGTCCATCTCCAGCATCCGCTCGTACGGGACGGCGTCCCGCTCCGGCGAGAAGCCGTCAAGGTTTCCCAGGAGGAACCGGAACGTGTTGCGGATCTTGCGGTACGCTTCCGTCAGCCGGTCGAGGATGTCCTTCGAGAGACGGACGTCGTCGCGGTAGTCCTCGGCGGCCACCCACAGCCGCAACAGCTCCGCGCCGTTCTTCCGGATGATCTCCTCCGGAGCGATGACGTTCCCCTTCGACTTGTGCATCGCCTCGCCCTTGCCGTCCACGACGAAGCCGTGGGTCAGCACGGCCTTGTAGGGCGCGGCCTGGCGGGTCCCCACCGCCGCCAGCAGCGTCGAGTGGAACCAGCCGCGGTGCTGGTCGGACCCTTCCAGGTACAGGTCGACCGGGATCCCCAGGTTCTCCTTCCCCTCGCAGACGCAGGCATAGGAAACGCCGGAGTCGAACCAGACGTCCAGGATGTCGGTCTCCTTCCGGAACCCGGCTCCCCCGCACGCCGGGCAGGAGGCGCCCTCCGGGAGCAGCTCCTTCACGTCCCGGTTGAACCAGGCGTCGGCCCCTTCCTTCTCGAAAAATCCCGCGACGTGGTCGATGAGCTTCCGGTCGAGCAGGTAGTGCCCGCACCGCTCGCACTGGAAGATGGCGATCGGCACGCCCCACGCCCGCTGGCGGGAGATGCACCAGTCCGGCCGGTTGGCGATCATCCCGTCGATCCGCTCCTGGCCCCACGCGGGGATCCAGCGGACCTTCCGGATCTCCGACAGGGCCTTCTCCCGCAGGCCCGTCTTGTCCATCGAGATGAACCACTGCTTGGTCGCCCGGAAGATGACGGGCTGCTTGCATCGCCAGCAGTGCGGGTAGGCGTGGGTGATCCTGCTCTCCTTCATCAACGCCCCGGCTTCCGCGAGCTTGGCGTTGACGCGGGGGTTCGCCTCGAAGACCTGCATCCCGGCGAAGAATGGGACGTCCTTGGTGAACCGGCCCGCGTCGTCCAGCGGGGCATAGATCTCCAGCCCGTAGCGAAGCCCCGTCTCGTAATCCTCCCGCCCGTGGCCCGGGGCCGTGTGGACGCATCCGGTGCCGGCCTCCAGCGTCACGTAATCGGCCAGGACCAGGACCGAATCGCGCCCGGCGAACGGGTGGCGGCATCGCATGCGCTCCAGCGGGGTGGAGCCGAAGGTGGCCAGCCGGACGGGGTCTTTGAGGCCGACCTCCTCCGCGAACCGTTCCGCCAGCCCTTCCGCGACCACGTACACCTCGCCGCCGGACTCCAGCGCGACGTACGTGAATTCCGGGTGCAGCGCGATCGCCAGGTTGGACGGGATCGTCCATGGCGTGGTCGTCCAGATGACGAAGAAGACCTTCTTGCCGGCAAGCGCCGGATGGATGTTTCCGGGCGGGTCCACGAAGGGGAACTTCACGTAGATGGAGGGCGAGGTGTGGTCGGCGTACTCCACTTCGGCCTCGGCCAGGGCCGTCCTGCACGTCAGGCACCAGTAGACGGGCTTGGTCCCCTTGTAGACCGAGCCGGACTCCACGAACCGGCCGAATTCCCGCAGGATCCCCGCCTCGTAATCGAACGACATCGTCCGGTACGGATTCTCCCAGTCGCCCAGGACCCCCAGGCGCTTGAATTCCTCCCGCTGGATGTCGATGAACTTCCCCGCGTATTCGCGGCAAAGCTTCCGTTTTTCGCCGGTGGGGATCGCGTCCTTTTTCGCCCCCAGGTTCTTGTCCACCTGGTGCTCGATCGGCAGCCCGTGGCAGTCCCAGCCGGGGATGTACTCCGCCCAGCAGCCCGACAGGCTCCGGTACTTCACGATCACGTCCTTGAGGATCTTGTTCAGCGCGTGGCCGATGTGGATATGGCCGTTGGCGTAGGGGGGACCGTCGTGGAGGACGAACTTCCCGTTTCCCCTCCGGCGGGCGGCCATCGCTCGGTAGAGGCCGTCCTTCTCCCACCGGGCAAGGAGCTCCGGC
Organism: Deltaproteobacteria bacterium; assembly: GCA_050263475.1. Classification (GTDB taxonomy): domain Bacteria; phylum Desulfobacterota; class Deferrimicrobia; order Deferrimicrobiales; family Deferrimicrobiaceae; genus FEB-35. The sequence continues at coordinate 186 of JBLNFH010000067.1, read as the reverse complement.
TCCCGCTGGGCAAGGTTCGCCCGCATCGGGAATCCGGTGCGCGGCAGGTTCAGCGTGTTCTTGAAATCCATCGCGTCCTTTTGCGCCGTCGATGCTTAAAGCGTTACTTATATCATTCGCGCCGGTTTATCGGAAGAGGTTGCGGAAGAAGTCGCCGAGGCCGTGCAACCCCTTCTGGAGGGTGTC
>JBLNFH010000066.1:0-5475 GCA_050263475.1 Deltaproteobacteria bacterium | reverse complement strand
GGCCGAAGAGGCCAACCGGTGGATGGGGAGCCTCCTCAAGGATGGCTGCACGGTGCTCTCCTGCATCCCCGTGAAGAAGGGGCTCGAGGAGATTTTCCTGGAGCGGGTGGGGGGCGCCGCGGTGAAGGGGGAGGTGACCTGACGTGCTTCAAAGGATCCTCTCCATCGCCGCCAACACGTTCCGGGAGACGATCCGGAACAAGATCCTCTATGCGATCCTTGCCTTCGCCCTCTTCGTCATCGGTATGACCTTTTTTCTGGCCGACCTGTCCGTCGGGGATTTCACGCGGATCATCGCCGACGTGGGGTTGGCCAGCATCCACATCTTCGGGGTCATTATGGCGGTCTTCCTCGGGATCACGCTGGTCAGCAACGAGGTGGACCGGAAGACCATCTACCTGATCCTCTCCAAGCCGGTGCGGCGCCACGAGTTCCTCTTCGGCAAGACCCTCGGCCTGAATATCACCCTGGCGCTCACGACGCTTGCGATGGCGACCGTGCTGTTTCTCGTGCACCTGGCGTACCAGTACGGGGGGAGGGCCGAAGCCGGCATCTTCATCGCCTCCGCCGGGATCTACATGGAGCTGGTTCTGCTTACGTGCCTGGCAACACTTTTTTCGACCTTCACCACGCCGGTGCTGAGCGCCATATTCACCCTCTCCCTTTTCCTCGTCGGGCACCTGACGAATTACCTGTACGTCCTGGGGGAGCGGTCGCAGGCGGCGGCGGTGCGGTGGGGGAGCAAGGCGCTTTTCTATCTCCTGCCGAACCTGGAGAACTTCAACTGGAAGAACGAGGTCGTTTACGGAGGGGCCCGTTCGCTCGCCGTACCGGGGCTCGCGGCTGGCTACCTGTTCCTGTACGGCGCGGCGGTGCTTCTCCTGGCATGCCTCCTCTTTTCCCGCAAGGATTTCAAGTGACGCCCGGAAACGGGTTCCCCGGCACGCTATTCCTCCTCATCGGTTCCTTTCTCGTCGGGTCGTGCATGGGCAGCTTTTTCAACGTGCTCATCTATCGTCTTCCCCGGGAGGAGTCGATCGTACGGCCCGGTTCCCGGTGTCCGTCCTGCGGCCGGAGCATCCCCCCCTGGGAGAACATTCCGCTTCTCAGCTACCTGTTTCTCGGGGGGCGATGCAGCGGGTGCGGAGGAACGATCTCCCTGCGATACCCGGGCGTGGAGGTGCTGACCGGCGCGGGGTATGCGATTCTGGCGTACATTGACGGTCTCGGCTTTCCCCTCCTGCGCGACCTGGTCCTTTTCTCCTTCCTGGTGCCGATCACGTTCATCGACATCGACCACCGGATCATTCCCGATGAGCTGTCGCTTGCGGGCGTGGCAGCGGGACTGCTCCTCTCGTTTCTACCCGGAGGGGACTGGAAGGGGAGCCTTCTAGGGGGGATCCTCGGCGGCGGCCTTCTTTACGCCACCGCCTTCGCTTACGAGAAAGTAACCGGGCGGGAAGGAATGGGGGGAGGGGACGTGAAGCTGATCGCCATGATCGGCGCCTTCCTCGGATGGAAGGGGGCGCTGCTCACCATCTTCGGCGGATCGATCCTGGGAGTGGCGGGAGGAATGTTCGCCATGCGGAAAGGGACGGAAGGCTTGAAGACCGCGATCCCCTTCGGCCCCTATCTCTGCGCCGCGGCAATGATCGCACGCTTCCTCGGGGAGGCCTTCTGGAGCTCCATTAGATGAAAAAGGACATCTCGGTCCGGACCGGCGTCGTCCTCCAGCTGACGCTGATCGCGGTCGCCTCCCTTTCGCTCCTGGCGGTCTTCGCCCTGAAGTCCATCGAGCTGTCCATGGAGCGGCGCCAGACGGAGGCGGCCGTCTCCGTGGCATACGCCGTGCGCAATGCCGTGGAGAAGGGGGAGGACGCGCGCTTTTCCCCCAACATCCGAAGCGTGACGCTGTTATCCGAGTCGCCCACGGCGGGCCAGCCGCTGGTAATGCCGGCGGGCGAGAGGTCCGGCGGGATCCTTTCCCTGCATTCGGCCGTCGATGTGACGCTGCCGCTTTCAAAGGGGACTAACGGGGCGAAGGGGGTCCGGGTAACGTATTTCTCTCCAGGGATCGAGAAGGAGGCCCGGCATCTTGTCGAAGTCGCCGGAATCCTGGTGGGAGCGGACATCGTCGTCATGGTGCTTTTCGGGGCTTTTCTCATGGACCGCACGGTCGCGCGTCCCATCCGGCGCCTGGCGGCCGTCTTCGAAAAGATCGCTGGAGGAGACCATCTTCTGCGGGCGGATGAGACCCCTGGAAATGAGCTGGGGCAGCTGGGCGCATCGTTCAACCGGAGGGTAAACGCGATGCTGTCGGCGCAAAAAAAAGCGCGCCAGGCCGAACAGGAAACGTTCCGGTCGGAAAAGTTGGCCACCGTCGGAAGGCTGGCAGCAGGTGTCGCGCACGAGGTGGGCAACCCGTTGATGGCCATCCGCGGTTATGCCGAATTCCTCCGGGCGACCCCGTCTTCCCGGGCGGAGCAGGACGAGTGCCTGGGGAAGATCGTGGCCGAGACCCGGAAGATCGAGAGGATCGTCCGCAGTTTGCTGTCCGTGGCGGCGCCGGGGGGCGGCGAAGGGGAGGATGCCGACGTCAACGCGGTCATCCGTGAAACCATGGAACTGCTCTCCTTTCGGCGGATGTTCCGGGATATCGAGGTCCGCATCGAGTACGGGGAGACGGCCCGGGCCCGGCTTGCGGCCGACCGCCTGCAGCAGGTGCTGCTGAACCTGCTCATCAATGCCGTGGACGCGATGGGAAACAACGGATCTCTCCGGGTGCGCACGTACAACGTGGATCCCTGGGTCCCGCGGCCGCTGCGGACCATCCGGAGGCGTGCATCCGATCCTGCATGGGTGGACGTCGTCCCGCTTCGCGGCGAAGGGGGATCGGTCCCTGCAAGGGGAGTGGCGGTTTCCATTTCGGACACGGGCTGCGGAATCTCCCAGGGCGACCTGGAAAGCATCTTCGATCCGTTTTTCACGACCAAGGACCCGGGGAAGGGGACGGGCCTCGGCCTGTCGGTTTCCCGCGCCATCGTGGAGGGAGCCGGCGGGGAGATCCTGGCCGAGAGCGTGGAGGGAAGCGGATCGACCTTCACGGTCATCCTGCCCTCACGCCTCGGGGAACCGGAGGCCGATGCGCGGAAGGGGGGATCGAGTGGCTGAGCGGATCCTGGTGGTCGACGACGAAGGAAGCATGTGTGACGTGCTCGGAAAGATCCTTTCCTCGGAAGGATACCTCGTGGCACAAGCAAGAAACGGCAGGGAGGCGCTGCAAACGCTGGAGAAGGATCGGTTCGATTTCACCCTGTGCGACATCCGGATGCCCGAAATGGGCGGGTTGGAGCTGCTCCGCGAGGTGACGGCGCGGAAGATCCCGGGGACCGTGATCATGATGTCGGCATTCGGCACGGTGGAGACCGCCGTCGAAGCGATGAAGCTCGGCGCCTACGATTACATCTCCAAGCCTTTCATGCGGGACGAGATCCTCCTGACTCTCCGGAAGGCGCAGGAACGGGAAGCATTAAGGAAAGAGAACGAGTACCTCCGCAGCGAGGTGGAGAAGACCTTCCGCCCGGAAGACCTTCTGTTTGCGAGCCCGGCCATGGGGGAGGTCGTCGGGATGGTGGAGAAGGTCAAGGATTACGACACCACCGTGCTGGTCACCGGGGAGAGCGGGACGGGCAAGGAACTGGTGGCGCGCAGCCTGCATTTCGGCGGACGGCGCCGGGGAAAGCCGTTCGTCGCCATCAACTGCGGCGCCATTCCCGAGAACCTGCTGGAGAGCGAGCTGTTCGGTTGCCGGAAGGGCGCGTTCACGGAAGCCCGGGCGGACCGCGCGGGACTCATCGAGGAAGCCTCCGGCGGCACGCTTTTCCTGGACGAGATCGGCGAGCTTCCGCTGCCGCTTCAGACCAAACTGGTCCGGTTTCTCCAGGAAGGGGAATTCCGCCGTCTCGGGGACACCGAAATCCGCCGGGTGAGCGTCCGCGTCATCGCCGCAACGGCCAGGAACCTGGAGGAGGAGGTCCGCGGCGGAAGGTTCCGGGAGGACCTGTATTATCGGCTGAACGTCATCCGGATCCAGGTTCCGTCGCTGCGAGAGAGACGCGAGGATATCCCGCTGCTGGCGCAGCATTTCATCTCGGTCTGTTGCGGCAAATTCAGGAAAAAGGAGATGCGGTTCCTTCCGGATGCCCTGGAACTGCTCGAGGAATACGACTGGCGGGGGAATGTGAGGGAACTCCAGAACCTGGTCGAGCGGTGCGTCCTCCTCTGCGGGGACAGCGAGTTATCGAAAGAGGGACTGCTCTCCGTCTGGAGCCGCGGTTCGGGCGGGGATGCGAGGGAAATCCCCCGGTTTCTCATCCGGATCCCCGTCCCGCTGGATCACCCCGATCTCAAGGCGGCTGTCCGCGAGGTGGAAAAACAGATGATACGAATGGCGCTCGAACGGACCGATGGGAGCCGCCCCAAGGCCGCGGATCTGCTCGGAATCAGCCACCCCGCCCTGTTGTACAAAGCGAAAGCTTACGGCCTGAATTGATGTAAATTTAGCATAATTATATTACTTTAACATTCAGTTAAAAATCGCTTGACATAAATTTGCCGGAAGGTATTATTTTGCCAGTGTGCGGAAAACTTAGTGAATTTTCCTTTTCTGTCGGCCCGGGGGGATCCGTGATACCGAAAGAGAAGAAATCGAAGCCTAAAGTCGAAGCCAATAACGTCCGAAAGATCAGGGAGGGGCTCCTGATGAGCAAGGCGGAGCTGGCGCGGCGGGCCGGGCTTTCCGTGCTGACCATCGACCGGGTGGAGAAGGGAATGACGTGCCGGATGGACACCAAACGGAAGATTATCCTTTCCTTGGGCCTGCAGCTTTCCGACCGGGACAAGGTATTTCTCAAAGAAGACTGAAAGGCCGGGTGCGGCGATGGGACTCCTCGGATCGAAAGAGCTGATCGGCCTCGACATCGGGTCCAGCTCGATCAAGCTGGCGCACATCAAGGCGTCGGGAAGCGATTACAGCGTCAAGAAGTTCGGGGTGTTCCCCCTCCCGCCGGATGCCATCGTGGACGGGTCCATCATGGACCATGCCTCGGTGATCGAAGGCGTCAAGTCGGCCCTGCGCGAGCTGAAGGTGCGGGAAAAGGAGGTGGCCATCTCCCTGTCCGGCCACTCGGTGATCATCAAGAAAGTCGTCCTGCCCACCACGACTCCGGAAGAACTGGAGGAGTCGATCCAGTGGGAGGTCGAACAGTACATCCCCTTCGACATCAAGGACGTGAAGATCGATTTCCAGTTGATCGGTCCGCTGAAGGAAGACCCGTCCAAGATGGATGTCCTTCTGGTCGCCGTGAAGACCGACCTGGTGAACGACTACATCTCCGTGGTGAAGGACTCGGGACTTTCTCCCGCGGTCGTGGATATCGATTCCATCGCGGCGGGGAACGCCTTCGAGTTCTGCCA
>JBLNFH010000065.1:0-2918 GCA_050263475.1 Deltaproteobacteria bacterium | reverse complement strand
GCATCGCCGCGGTGAGGCCCTTGGCCCTTGCCGCCTCCATGTCCTCCCGGTTTTCCGTCTTGAGCCACTCCGCGCGCTCGCGCAGCCCCTTGGCCATGGCCGCGAGGGCGCCGTTCTTCCTCGATGCGTCCGCACGCGCCATCGGGACCGCCGCCTCTTTCGCCGCGCGGCAGACCCTCTCCACGCCGTCCCGAAGATCGCCCATCTATCTGCCTCCCGCCAGGATCGTCAGGTTGTCGCAGTGGACCACCTCCGCGGGGATGTCCTCCCCGAGGATCGCCCGGACCTCCGCGCTCTTCCTGCCCATCCCCCGTTTGACCTGTTCGCTGGACCAGGAGGCGATACCCTGGGCGAAGGTGCGCCCCCTGCGGTCGCCGATGGAGACCGCGTCCCCCTTCCGGAAGGTCCCGGTGACGCCGAGAATCCCGGCAGGCAGCAGGCTTTTCCCCCGCTCCAGGAGGACCTTCTTCGCCCCGTCGTCGACGGAGAGGGTTCCGTGCGCCTGCAGGGCGTGCGCGATCCACAGTTTCCGGCTTCGCGCCCTGGCCCCCCCGCCGGGAAGGATCAGGGTGCCGGTCTCCTTGCCGTCGAGGACATCCAGTATGGAGCGGCGGGACAGGCCTCCCGCGATGACGGCCGGCGTTCCCCAGGCGGTGACGACCCGGGCGGCGAGAAGCTTGGATCCCATCCCGCCGGTTCCCGATAGCCCGCTTTTCCCCCCGGCGGAACGGAGCAGGTTGTCGTCGACTCCCGCAAGGAGGGGGATCCGCTTCGCATCGGGATGGCGTTTGGGGTCCCGGGTATAGAGGGCGTCGCTGTCGGTCAACAGGAGCAGCAGGTCCCCGCCGATCAGCTGCGTCACCAGGGCCGCGAGGTGATCGTTGTCCCCGAGCCGGATCTCCTCGGTGGCCACGGTGTCGTTTTCGTTGATGATGGGGACGATCCCGCGGGAGAGCAGGGTCTCGAGCGTGTTCTTCGCGTTCAGGTAGCGCTCCCGGTTTTCGAAGTCCTCGTGGGTGAGGAGAAGCTGCCCGACCTTCAATCCCCGTTTCTCGAACGCGCGCTCGTACGCGCGCATGAGCGTCGTCTGCCCGACGGCGGCGGCGGCCTGCTTGAGGGCGACCGTGCGGGGGCGGTCCACGATGCCCAGCTTCTTCCTGCCGGCGGCGATGGCCCCCGACGTGACCACCACGGCCTCGATGCCGCGGGACCCCCGGAGGCTTGCGACCTGTGCCGCCAGGGACCGTATCGTCGTCTCGCGCAGGCCGAACGACGCATCGGTCAGCGTGCCGCTTCCCAGCTTCACGATGATCCGGCGGATCTTCCGGGAGCGGAGGAAGGCCGCGCGCTGTACGGTGGTGTCAGGGGGCATCGGGTGCTCTCTTCTTCCGGAACGCCAACAGGCCGTCGAGGAGGGCCGTTATCCCTTCGCCGGTGACGGCGGAAATATAATAGACGCTCCGGGCCGGAAAATTCAACCGGACGGCGGCTTTTTCCGCGGATTCCCGCGCCCCGGGAAGGTCCATTTTGTTCAGGGCGAGAAGGGCGGGGCGCTCCGAAAGCTCCGGCCGGAACTTCTCCATCTCCTCCCGGACGGTGCGGTACGCTTCCTCGATCTTTTCCGGGGGGAGCGAGGCGTCGAGCACGTGCACGAGCCCTTCGGTCCGCTCCGCGTGCCTCAGGAACCGGTCCCCGAGCCCGGCGCCGTGGTGGGCTCCCTCGATCAGGCCGGGCAGGTCCGCCACGACGAGCTCCTCGTCACGGTGCGCGACCACGCCCAGGACCGGGGAGAGCGTGGTGAACGGGTAATCGGCGATCTTGGGTTTTGCCCGGGAGATCCGGGACAACAGGGTGGATTTGCCGGCGTTGGGCAGGCCGACCAGCCCGATGTTCGCGATCAGCTTGAGCTCCAGCCGGAGCCTGCGCTCCTCGCCGGGCCTGCCGGGATCCGCCCGGTCCGGGGCCTGGTTCGTCGCCGATGCGAACGAGGCGTTGCCGCGCCCGCCGCGTCCGCCGACGGCCGCTACCAGTTCTTCCCCCTCTATCGTGAGGTCCGCGAGGACCTCCCCGGTGTCCGCGTCGTGGACGATGGTCCCGGGAGGGACGGCGATCATCAGGTCGGGGGCGTTTTTCCCATGCATCTTCTTCCCCATGCCGTGCTGGCCCCGCTTCGCCTTGAAGATCTTCTTGTATTTGAAATCGAGGAGAGTGGACATGTGGGGACTGACCCGAAGGATCACGCTTCCCCCGTTGCCCCCGTCGCCTCCATCCGGACCGCCCCTGGGGACGAACTTCTCGCGCCGAAAGCTCGCGCAGCCCCGCCCGCCGTCCCCGGAGCGGACGGTGATCGAGGCTTCATCGATGAAATGCATGAAGGGAGCGGAGTCTTAAGAAAGGGCGAGGACGGACACCCTCTTGCGGTCCTTGCCGAACCGGTCGAATTGCACCGTGCCCTCGATCAGCGCGAACAGGGTATGGTCCTTGCCCATTCCCACGTTCGCCCCGGGGTGCACGGCGGTACCCCGTTGCCGCACGATGATCGCTCCGGCGGTCACGTGCTGGCCCCCGAAACGTTTCACGCCGAGCCGCTTGCTCTGGCTGTCCCGCCCGTTGCGGGAACTGCCGACCCCTTTTTTATGCGCCATCTCCGGTGACCTTCCCGCCGGGGGGGTACCCCACCCGGATCTCCTGGATTGAGAGCCTGGTAAACGGCTGGCGGTGGCCCTGCTTCTTCGCGAATCCTTTCCGCCGCTTGTACCTGTAAATGACGATCTTCTTCGCCTTCCCCTCACCGAGCGACTGGCAGATGACCTTGGCGTTCGGTACGACGGGGGTTCCGACGGTCGTGCCGGCTTCGGAGGACACCAGAAGCACCTCGGTGAGCTCCACCGTGGCGCCGGACTCTACAGCGAGCTTTT
>JBLNFH010000064.1:0-3945 GCA_050263475.1 Deltaproteobacteria bacterium | reverse complement strand
TCATAAACGGAATTGCCAGTGGAGGCGCCCCTTGGAAGACCTCTTTACGAGAGCTGAAAAACCGAAGGATCCCCTGTACTTTTCGGGGATCCGGATTTCCATCGCTTCACCGGATCAGATCCAGAAATGGTCCCACGGCGAGGTGAAGAAGCCGGAAACCCTCAACTACCGGACCTTCAAGCCGGAGCGGGACGGGCTGTTCTGCGCCAAGATCTTCGGCCCCATCAAGGACTACGAGTGCAACTGCGGCAAGTACAAGCGGATGAAGCACCGCGGGATCGTCTGCGAGAAATGCGGCGTCGAGGTGATCCAGTCCAAGGTCCGGCGCGAGCGGATGGGCCACATCGAGCTGGCCTCCCCCGTCGCCCATATCTGGTTCCTGAAGAGCCTCCCCAGCCGCATCGCCACGCTCCTGGACATGCCGATGAAGGACGTGGAGGGGGTCATCTACTTCGAGAAGTACATCGTGATCCACCCCGGCGCCACCGACCTGCAGAAGATGGAGATCCTCACCGAGGCGAAATACCGCGAGAAGCGGGAGCAGTTCGGCGAGGGATTCAAGGCGGGGATGGGCGCCGAGGCCGTCAAGGCGCTGCTGGAAACGCTGAACCTCGACAAGCTGTCCGAGGAGCTCCGCAGGGAGATGGGGGAGACCGCCTCCGAGGCCAAGAAGAAGAAGATCTCCAAGCGCCTCAAGATCGTCGAGGCCTTCCGGGACAGCGGGCAGCGGCCCGAGTGGATGGTCATGAGCGTGATCCCGGTGCTTCCCCCGGACCTGCGGCCCCTGGTTCCCCTCGACGGCGGACGGTTCGCCACCTCCGACCTGAACGACCTCTACCGGCGGGTGATCAACCGGAACAACCGGCTGAAGCGGCTGCTCGACCTGTCCGCCCCCGAGATCATCATCCGCAACGAGAAGCGGATGCTGCAGGAGGCGGTCGACGCGCTGTTCGACAACGGTCGGCGCGGGAAGCTGATCACCGGCTCCAACAAGCGGCCCCTGAAGTCCCTCTCGGACATGCTGAAGGGGAAGGGCGGGCGCTTCCGGCAGAACCTGCTCGGCAAGCGCGTGGACTATTCCGGGCGCTCGGTGATCGTCGTGGGACCGGAACTCAAGCTCCATCAGTGCGGGCTCCCCAAGAAGATGGCCCTGGAGCTGTTCAAGCCGTTCATCTTCAACAAGCTCGAGGAGGGCGGGCACGCGACGACGATCAAGGCCGCCAAGAAGATGGTCGAGAAGGAGAAGCGGGAGGTCTGGGATGCCCTGGACGAGGTGATCCGCCAGCTCCCGGTCATGCTCAACCGCGCTCCCACGCTGCACCGGCTCGGGATCCAGGCGTTCGAGCCGGTCCTGATCGAGGGGAAGGCGATCCAGCTCCATCCGCTCGTGTGCACGGCGTTCAACGCCGACTTCGACGGGGACCAGATGGCGGTCCACGTCCCGCTGTCGCTCGAGGCGCAGATGGAGGCGCGGGTCCTCATGATGTCCACGAACAACATCCTCTCGCCCGCGCACGGCAAGCCGGTGATCAGCCCCACGCAGGACATCGTGCTGGGGATCTATTACCTGACCCGACCCCGCGAGGGGCTGAAAGGGCAGGGGAAACTGTTCTCCAGCTTCGAGGAGGTGCGGATCGCCTTCGACGCGGGGGAGGTCGAGCTCCAGTCGAACATCCGGGTCCGGATCGACGGGAAGATCGTCGAGACCACGACGGGCCGCGTCCTGCTGTACGAGGTGGTGCCGAAGGAAGTCCCCTTCGAGAACGTCAACCGCGTGATGAAGAAAAAGGACCTCGCCGAGCTGATCGACGTCGCCTACCGAAGCTGCGGCCAGAAGGCGACCGTGATCCTCGCGGACCAGCTGAAGACCACGGGGTTCCACTTCGCGACCCTGTCGGGGCTGTCGATCTGCATCGACGACATGAAGATCCCGTCCAACAAGACGCGGCTCCTCGACAAGGCCACGGCGGAGGTCGAGGCCGTCGTCGACGAGCACCGCGAAGGCCTGATCACGAACGGGGAGCGCTACAACAAGGTGGTCGACATCTGGTCGGCGGCGACCGAGCAGATCGCCGAGGAAATGATCCGCGAGATGGGCACCGAGACCCTCCGTTCGAAGGACGGCAAGGACAAGAAGGTGCCGAGCTTCAACCCCATCTACATGATGGCGGATTCCGGCGCCCGGGGCTCCGACAAGCAGATGCGCCAGCTGGCCGGCATGCGGGGGCTCATGGCGAAACCCTCCGGCGAGATCATCGAGACCCCCATCACGTCCAACTTCCGCGAGGGGCTCTCGGTCGGGCAGTACTTCATTTCGACGCACGGCGCGCGGAAGGGGCTCGCCGACACGGCGCTGAAAACCGCGAACTCGGGCTACCTCACCCGCCGCCTGGTGGACGTGGCGCAGGACTGCATCATCGTGGAGGACGACTGCCGGACCCTGGACGGGATCCCGGTCCGGGCGCTCATCGAGGGCGGGGAGATCATCGACCGGCTGTCCGACCGGATCCTCGGCCGGGTGGCGCTGGAGGACATCTACGACTCGGACGGGAACCTGATCCTTTCCGCCAACGAGGAGATCACCGAGGACGTGTCCCGGCAGATCGAGATGTCGGGGCTGGACGAGGTGAAGATCCGCTCCGCCCTCACCTGCGAGAGCAAGCGGGGGGTGTGCGCGCTGTGCTACGGGCGCGACCTGGCGCGGGGGAAGATGGTGGCCAACGGCGAGTCGATCGGCATCATCGCCGCGCAGTCGATCGGGGAGCCGGGAACGCAGCTCACCATGCGGACGTTCCACATCGGAGGCGCCGCCTCCCGGTTCGTCGAGCAGAGCTACATCCAGGCCAAGCACAACGGCAAGGTGAAGTTCCAGGGGCTGAGCGCGGTCAAGAACAAGGAAGGAAGGCTCGTGGCGATGAACCGGAACGGGTACCTGGTGGTCGCCGACGAGAACAACCGCGAGCGGGAGAAGTACCAGATCACCTACGGCGCCACCCTCCTGGTGAAGGAGGGCGAGAAGATCAAGGAAGGGCAGCGGCTCGCCGAGTGGGACCCCTACAACATCCCGATCCTCACCGAGGTCTCCGGGAAGATCAAGTTCGGGGACATCATCGAGGGCGTCACGATGCGGGAGCAGGTGGACGAGGTCACCGGCCGCAGCACCCGCGTCATCATGGAGCCGAGAGACCCGGAGGCGCGGCCGCGGATCTCGATCAAGGACGAGAAGAACCGGACCTTGAAGCTGCCCGGCTCCACGAGCGACGCGCGCTACCTTCTTCCCGTGGGATCCAACATCCTCGTGGAAGAGGGGCAGGAGGTCCAGGCGGGGGACATCATCACCAAGATCCCGCGCGAGACGACCAAGACCAAGGACATCACCGGCGGACTCCCGCGGGTGGCCGAGCTATTCGAGGCGAGGAAGCCCAAGGAATACGCGGTGATTTCGGAGATCGACGGCGTGATCCGGCTGCTCCAGCGGGGGGTCAAGGGACGGCAGGACAACCTCGTGAAGGTCACCGACCCCGGCGGCACGCAGTTCAAGGCCGGCGACATTCTCGAGAAATCCAAGGCGATGGAAGCGAACGAGGAGGCCGAAGAGAAAAAAGGGAAGCCGGCGAAATACTCGGCGATCAGCAAGTCGTCGAAAGCCTCCATCCTGGTGGTTCCGGAGATCGGGGAGGCCCGGGAGTACACGATTCCCCGCGGCAAGCACATCACCGTCCACGACGGGGAGCGCGTCCGGGCGGGGGAGGCCCTGATGGACGGGTCGCCCAACCCGCACGACATCCTGCGGGTGCAGGGCGACAAGGAGCTGGCCCGGTTCCTGGTGGACGAGATCCAGGAGGTCTACCGCCTCCAGGGCGTTCGGATCAACGACAAGCACATCGAGGTGATCGTCCGGCAGATGCTGCGCCGGGTCAAGATCGCCGACCCCGGGGACACGAG
>JBLNFH010000063.1:0-8108 GCA_050263475.1 Deltaproteobacteria bacterium | reverse complement strand
GGACACGGAGGCCGTCCTTTCGATCAACGAGAAGATCACGGGTCACCCCCACGAAGCGCAGTGGGAATCCCGGATCATCGACTCCATGACGCGGAACCCGCTGGGCTGCCTCGTGGCCGAGTCGGACGGGAAGGTGGTGGGATTCGTCCTGGCCGACATCCGCGGATGGGAATTCGCCATTCCGAAAAGCGGGTGGATCGAGATCGTCGGCGTGGACCCCGGCTTCCAGGGGAAGGGGGTCGCCCGGGCGCTGATCGGAACGCTGGGCCTGTATTTCCGGAACAACAACGTGGAACGGATCCTGACGATGGTCAACTGGAACGAAGGCGGCCTGGTCGGCTTCTTCCGGGCGCTGGGGTTCGAGAGGTCCGAATTCATCCTGCTGGAGAAGGAGACGGACCGAAAGTGAACGGGAACCGATGCAGCGCCTCGTGCTAGGGGCCGGCTTCTTCCCGCGCCTCAAGGGACTCCTGAAGCCCGTTTCCCACCGGTTTCCTCCCCCGGAGGGGATGCGGTCCGCGGGGGTCCTGGTTCCGCTGCGGGTCCAGGGGGACAAGGTGACCGTGGTGCTGGCCCGGCGCACGGAACAGGTGCCCCACCACAAGGGGCAGATCTGCTTTCCCGGCGGGAGCCGCGATCCCGGGGACGCCGACCTCCTGGAAACCGCGTTGCGCGAGGCGGAGGAAGAGCTGGGGATCCTGCGCGGCGAGGCGGAGATCCTCGGCACGATGGACCCGGTGATCACGGTGACGGGGTTCTGCATCCAGCCGTATGTTGCGGTCATTTCGCCGACCGCGGAATTCCGGCTGGATGCGTTCGAGATGGCGGAGGCCTTCGAGGCGCCCCTTCCGATGTTCACGGAGTTCGAGCGCTACCGGTACGCCGAGTCCACGTTCCGGGGAGAGCGGAACCGGCTCTACTTTTTCGACTACGGGCCGCACACCATCTGGGGAGCCACCGCGACGATCCTGCACCGGCTGGCCGAGCTGGTGGTTGAATGCGCCTCCCCCGCCGGGTAAAATAAGCGATTACGTCAAAAGTTCCGCATCCGGGAACAGGGGAACGGAATGCCCCACAGGAAAGAGCCCGGCTCGGTCGGGGTCGTCAGGAAAAAACAGTTCACCTTTTGCGAGCCCCCGCACGAACTGGAGCTCGAGGGCGGAGGCCGGCTCGGGCCGATCACGATCGCCTACGAGACCTACGGAAGGCTGAACAAGGAAAAGACGAACGCCCTCCTGATCCTGCACGCGCTCTCCGGGGATTCGCACGCCGCGGGGAAATATTCCGCGGAAGACCCCAAGCCGGGCTGGTGGGACAACGCGATCGGCCCCGGCAAGGCGTTCGACACGGACAAGTTCTTCGTGATCTGCTCGAACGTGATCGGCGGTTGCCAGGGCAGCACGGGCCCCTCCTCCGTCAACCCCGCCACGGGAAAGCCGTTCGCCCTCTCCTTCCCGATCGTCACCGTGAACGACATGGTGCGGGCGCAGGCGCATCTGATCGACCACCTGGGGATCGAGCGGCTCTTCGCGGTGGCGGGCGGCTCGATGGGAGGGATGCAGGCGCTCCAATGGGCGGTTTCCTATCCCGATCGGGTGCTGGCCTCGATCCCGATCGCCACGACGGCGAAGCACTCCCCCCAGCAGATCGCCTTCAACCAGGTGGGACGCGCGGCCATCATGGCGGACCCGAATTTCAGCGACGGGGATTACTACGGCAGGGAAGTGCCGAAGGACGGGCTGGCCCTCGCGCGGATGGTGGGGCATATCACCTACCTGTCCGACGACTCCATGCACGAGAAGTTCGGCCGGCGGCTCCGGGGAAAGAAGACGCTCGGCTACAGCTTCAACCTCGACTTCGAGGTGGAGACCTACCTGCGGTACAAGGGGGACGCCTTCGTCAGCCGGTTCGACGCGAACTCGTACCTGTACATCACGAAGGCGATCGACTACTTCGACCTCTCGCTGCCGTCGGGGTCGCTCGTCAAGGCGCTGGAGAAGGTCAAGTCCAAGTTCCTGGTCATCTCCTTCAAGTCGGACTGGCTCTACCCGCCCTACCAGTCCAAGGAGATCGTGAAGGCGCTGATGGTGAACGGGGTCGACATCACGTACTGCGAAATCGATTCGCGGTACGGGCACGATGCGTTCCTCCTGGACGCGGTTGAGATGTCCAAGATCATCCGGAACTTTCTCGAGAACGTGGCCGTCCGCAACGGCATCGCGTTTCCCGCGGCAGGGGCCTGATGCCAGGCACGAGAATCGACTACAGCGTCATCCTCGATCTCATCCCCGCGGGGAAAAAGGTCCTGGACCTGGGATGCGGGGACGGTACCCTGCTGGCGGGCCTGGTCCGATCCAAGGGGGTGATCGGGCGCGGCATCGAGATCTCCGAGGAGGGCGTCGGGGCGTGCATCGCCAGGGGGCTGACCGTCCTGCAGGGGGACATCGACGAGGGGCTGCGCGACTATCCGGACCGCTCCTTCGATTACGTCATCCTCAACCAGACGATCCAGGCGGTCAAGAAGCCGGACGTCGTTCTCTCGGAAATGCTGCGCGTGGGGGAGAAGGGGGTCGTCGGGCTTCCCAACTTCGCCTTCTGGAGGATGCGCCTGTACCTGCTGTTCAACGGGCGGATGCCCAAAACCGATTTTCTGCCGTACGATTGGTACGACACTCCCAATATCCATTTCTGTTCCATTTTGGATTTCGAGGAATACTGCGTCAGGAAATCCATCGCCGTGGAGAAAAGGGTCTGCCTGTCCACCGACCGAGGGGGACGGGTGCTCAAGGGCGTTCGTCCGAACCTGTTCGCCGAGAGCGCCGTCTATCTCCTCTCCCGCAGGATGCCCGCAACATCCGAAAGAGCCGGTTGATTTTCGGGGGGGCATGGGCTACCATTCTTTATTCAAAAAGGTAGGGGCTGTAGCTCAGCTGGGAGAGCGCCTGAATGGCATTCAGGAGGCCGACGGTTCGATCCCGTTCAGCTCCACCAGAATTTACAGGGGGTTAGCGAGAGCCGCTGACCCCCTTTCTTTTTCCCGGCGCCGGGGGGAGAATTTAACCGAACAGGAACAGAACAACGTGGAAGCATCCTAGGTGGAAACGGAAAGGACAGGGCGATGATGAAATCCGTGATGGTGTATCGCCTCGACAGGAAGACCATGGAGAAAGAACCGATCGGAATCGTCCTGGAGCGACGGAAGACCGAACGCGAGAACAACGCCGTGGGCCTGTTGCGCCTGGCCCGGAAGGAGTTCGCGGAGACGGAAGAGGAGGCAAAAAACATCGTCATCGGCGATACCGTTTGATGATGAAACGCCTGCTCATCGCCGGCGTTGCAGCGGCTCTTTGCATGGTCGGGGCTGCGTCGCGCGAGGCTTATGCATCCCCCCCCGCGGGGAAGCCTATCGGCCCAATGCCGGGCACGCCAGTGATAACCGGAACGGTATACTTGGGGAAGACTCCCTCTCACGAACAGGTAACGCTCCCCGGGATGGCCATGGTTTACGTCGAACTCCTGGATATCTCGGGGAAAAATCCCCTTTCGTCGGCGCTTGGAGAAGATACCGTCTGGGTTGCTGCGGGCAAACTTCCGATTGAATTCCGGATCGCGTATGACCCTTCGCGGGTGGATCCTTCACACGTATACATCGTCCGGGCGCGAGTCATGGAAGGGGAGAAAGTATTGCTCCTGAACACCACACCGGTTTACGTTCTTACCCGCGGGGCGCCCAGCAAAATCGATATAATCGTAACCCCCGCCCAGGTCAGGGTCCGTTGATCATCCGGGTCCCGATAGATCATCCCCCGTCTTGGAAAACCATTTAAGAGGCGACATCCATGCGCATCCGGCACATCCATGTACGCCCGAACATCCCCCCGGCGCTGCTTCCCCTCGTCGACCTGGCGAGAAACCTGTGGTTCTCGTGGAACTGGGACGCCGTGCAGCTGTTCATCCGGCTGAACCCGGCGCTCTGGGAGAAGTCGTACCAGAACCCGGTCCTCATGCTCGGCTCCCTGACGCAGGCCGAGTTGGAGGCCGCTGCACGGGACGAGAGCTTCGTGGCCAACCTGAAGCGCGTCCACGAGAATTTCACCCACTACCTGAAGACGCCCGGGTGGTTCCAGGAAACGCACGGCGGGGAGAAGGATTTTCTCGCGGCGTACTTCTCCTGCGAGTTCGGCATCGACGAGGGGCTGCCCATCTACTCGGGCGGCCTGGGAGTGCTCTCGGGGGACCATCTGAAATCCGCCTCCGATTTGGGGCTGCCGCTCGTCGGCGTGGGGCTTCTGTATCAGAAGGGATACTTCCGGCAGCAGCTGAACCTCGACGGCTGGCAGCAGGAGCTGTATCCCGACAACGACTGGTGGAACATGCCGGTCTCCCTGGAAAGCGGTCCCGACGGGAAGCCGCTGGCGATCGAGGTGCCGATGGGAGGGGAAAGGGTGAAGGCCCGGATCTGGCGGGTGCAGGTCGGCCGAACCCCCCTGTACCTGCTCGACAGCAACATGCGGGACAACTCCCCCCGGATGCGCGAGATCACCTCGACGCTGTACGGCGGCGACCGGGAGATGCGGATCCGCCAGGAGATCCTCCTCGGGATGGGAGGCGTGCGCGCGCTGCGGGCGCTGGGACTCGCGCCGACGGTCTATCACATGAACGAGGGCCACTCGGCGTTCCTAGCGATCGAACGGATCCGGACGCTGATGGCGGAGCAGGGGATTTCGTTCGCCGAGGCGCGGGAGCAGGTGTTCGCGTCGAACGTCTTCACCACCCACACCCCGGTTCCCGCGGGGAACGAGGTCTTCGCCACCGAGCTCCTCCTGAAGTATCTGCAGCCCGTGGCCGAAGAGCTGAAGCTGCCGTGGCAGGAATTCCTCGGCCTGGGACAGCTGGCCTCGAGCCGGTCTCCCGATTTCGGGATGACGGTGTTCGCTCTGCGGATGGCCGCCTTCACCAACGGCGTGTCCCGCCTGCACGCGGAGACGTCCCGGAAAATGTGGGGCGACCTGTGGCCCAACCTGCCCGATACGGAGATCCCGATCCGCGGCATCACCAACGGGATCCACACGCCCACCTGGCTCAGCCACGAGGTCGGGGAGCTGTTCCTCCGCTACATGGGCCCCCGTTTCACGGAGAAGCCGGCCGATTTCTCGATCTGGGACCGGGTCGAGGCGATCCCCGCGGGGGAGCTGTGGCGGATCCACGAGACGCGCCGGGAGCGCCTGGTTTTCTTCGCCCGGAAACGCATGAAGGCGCAGCTCCAGCGGCAGGGTGCGGGACCGGCGTCGCTTTCGGCCGCGGAAGAGGTCCTCTCCCCCGAGGCGCTCACCATCGGCTTCTCCCGGCGGTTTGCGACCTACAAGCGCGCGGCGCTGCTGTTCCGGCAGCCGGAACGGCTGATCCGCCTGCTCGCCGATCCGCAGCGGCCGGTCCAGATCCTGTTCGCGGGAAAGGCCCATCCGCAGGACCTCCCGGCGAAGGAGCTCATCAAGTCGGTCACCCACTTCGCCTCGGACCCGCGCCTCCGCGGCCGGCTCGTGTTCCTCGAGGATTACGACATCAACGTGGCGAGGTACATGGTGCAGGGGGTGGATGTCTGGCTCAACACCCCGAGGCGTCCCCTCGAGGCCTCGGGGACGAGCGGGATGAAAGCGGCGGCGAACGGGGCGCTCAACGTTTCCGTGCTGGATGGCTGGTGGTGCGAGGGGCATGCCCTCGACACGGGGTGGGCGATCGGGAGCGGCGAGGTGTACGAGGACGCGGAGGAGCAGGACCGGATCGAGTGCGAGGCGCTCTTCAACTTGCTGGAGCAGGAGATCATCCCCCTTTTCTACGAGCGGGACAAGACGGGGCTGCCGCGGGACTGGATCGCCATGATGAAATCCTCGATCCGCAGGCTGGGCGCCTATTTCAATACCCACCGGATGGTCCAGGAATACACGGAGAGCTGCTACCTGCCGGCGCACCGGGCCGGGAGGCAGCTGCAGGCGGACGGCTTCGCGGGGGCCAGGTCGCTGGCGGACTGGAGGGCGCGCGTCACGGCCGGCTGGTCCCAGCTGTCCCTGCGCATCGAGGACACCCGGAAGGAGAAGGAAATCCCCGTGGGATCGGCGGTCGGGGTAGACGTGCGCGTGACCCTGGGCACGCTGTCCCCGGCGGACGTCTCCGTGCAGATCTATCACGGCCTGCTCGATGCCACCGGGTATATCCGGGACGGAAGCGTGGTCCAGGCGCGGCACGAGGGGCGGGACGGGGATGCCGACCTGTTCCGCGCGGAAATCCCGTGCTGGGCCACCGGGCGCTACGGCTACATGGCGAGGATCGTGCCGCGGCACCCCGACCTGGTGAACCCGTTCACGCCGTTGCTGATCACCTGGGAGTAGCCGGTTTGCCCCGGTAGATTTCCGCGCAGCGGGCCGGCGACATTCCGAGGGAATAGGCCAGTCGCAACCTCCACATCAGCAGGATGGTCCGGAAGGGGCCGAACGCTTCCCACCGCCTGCCCGAGGTGGTGATCCGTACCGGAAGCAGAAGGGTCTTCCCCCGGCGGACGAGCCGGCGGGAAAACTCGACATCCTCCATGAGCGGGATCATCGGGAATCCGCCCAGCGCTTCGAACACGTCCTTCCGCACGAAGATCCCCTGGTCGCCCGTGTAGGCGCGAAACAGCATCGATCTCAGGCCGATCATCCTTCCCGTGAGGAGAAGAACCGCCTTGGTGCAGATCGAGGCGGATGCGGAAAAGGACAGGCGGACGGAAAACGCTCCCCCCAGGTATCCGCCTTGAACGACGGCCTCGCGGACGGCGTCGACCGCCCGGGGATGCAGCACGGTGTCGGCATGGAGAAACAACAGGATGCCCCCGGAAGAGGCGGCCGCGCCCGCATTCATCTGGGCCGACCTTCCCCGCGGGCTTTCGACCACGAAATCCGCGAGTGGACGGGCGACGGCGGCGGTCCGGTCGGTGCTGCCCCCGTCGACCACGATCAGTTCGTCCGCCCCGGCTTCGCGGGCGGATCGAAGGGCGGCAGGGAGCGACGCCTCCTCGTCGAGGGCGGGAACAACCACGGAGACCGTCGCTTCAGACATCCCGATATCAACTCGCGGTTCCGGCCTTGCGGTCCTTCCGGATGCGCTTGACGAGGCCGGGCAGGAAAAAGGACAGGAACAGAAGGGCCGCGGGAACGAGGATGCCGGCCTGCAGCAGGTCGGCCGGCCCGTGGAAGGAGGCCGCGATCTCCTTCAGGTTTCCGAAGAAGAAGGATACGATCGCGATCGCCGGCAGGATGCCGAAAAACGTCCCCCAGAAGAAGTCCCGAAACCGGATCCGCGTGGCGCCGGCGCCATAGTTCAGGACGATGAACGGGAACCAGAAGACGCGCAGGTAGAAGATGACCGAAAAGCCGTGCATCCCGGCTTTCCGGTCCAGGTTCCCGAGCGTCCCGGTCAGCATCCGCTCCGCGAAGTCCCGCAGGAAATAGCGGCCCAGGAAAAAAGAGGCCGACGCCCCGGCAAGGGCCCCGAGGAAACTGTAGATGGTCCCGAAATATTTACCGAAGATCAGCGCTCCCGCTACCGTGAACGGGGTCGCAGGCAGGGCCAGGATCCCCAGGCCGTAGACAAGGCAGAACACGACGGGCGCAAAGATCCCCGCGGAGCGGACGAGATGGTCGATCCGCGCCGCCAGTTCCTTCCTTCCGTCCGGTGAAAAAAAAAGGCTTCCGGCCGGAGTGAAGAAGAGCACATAGCCGGCAAGCCCCGCGAGGAGCAGGAAAATCGCGACCTTCAGGAGAGTTTCCCTTTTCACGCTTGGACCCGTTACCCCAGGATAATCTTTCTATATTACGGGACGGTGGATTCGATGGGAAGGCGGGAATCCGATTATCGCATTGAACGGGCCCCCGCCCCCCACTTACAATGGAAAAATCCCTTGCCGATTCCATCAACGAGGCGGCCCCCGGCGGAAATCTCCGGGGAACGGATGTTTCGGAGGCAATCATGAGGAATTTGGGTCTCTCCATCGCCGACCGGGGGCTGCAGTTCAAGCTCACCATGGTCATGCTGATCCTGCTGGTGTGCTCCATGGGGTCGGTCTTCCTTCCGTA